>URNB01000092.1 GCA_900549055.1 uncultured Oscillospiraceae bacterium | reverse complement strand
ATGCCAAACAAGTCCGAGGTCGGCTATGCAGACTATGTGCTCTACGGTGATGACGGACGCCCCTTGGCAGTGGTGGAGGCCAAGCGCACCTGCGTGGACGTAGCTAAGGGCCGCCAGCAGGCAAAGCTCTACGCCGATCTGTTGGAGAAAAAGTATCACCGCCGCCCGGTCATCTTCCTGACCAACGGCTTTGAGACCCGCATCACGGACAATCTGTATCCTGAGCGGAAATGTGCGGCCATTTACTCCAAACGTGATCTGGAGAAGCTCTTCAATCTCCAGAGTATGCGGACGAGCCTGAAAAATATTATGGTGGATCGCAAAATCGCCGGTCGCTACTATCAGGAGGGCGCGATCAAGGCAGCCTGCGATGCCTTTGCCCGGAACCGCCGCAAGGCGCTGCTTGTTATGGCTACGGGTTCGGGCAAAACCCGAACGGTGATAGCCCTTTGCGATGTGCTTTTGCAGCACGGCTGGGTGAAAAACATTCTTTTCCTTGCCGACCGGAATTCCCTTGTAACCCAGGCAAAGCGGTCTTTTGTTAATCTGCTGCCCGATTTATCGGTAACAAATCTTTGCGAAGAAAAAGACAACTACACGGCGCACTGCGTATTCTCAACCTACCAGACTATGATGAACTGCATTGATTCGGTAAAGGATGAGGACGGAAAGCTGTTCACCTGCGGTCATTTTGACCTTGTTATCTGCGATGAGGCGCACCGCTCGATTTATAACAGATACCGCGATATTTTTAATTATTTTGACGCGCCGCTCGTCGGTCTTACAGCCACCCCAAAAGACGAGATAGACAAAAACACCTACGAGGTTTTTGAACTTGAAAACGGCGTTCCGACCTATGGCTATGAACTGGCGCAGGCGGTAAAAGACGGTTATCTTGTTGATTTTATGTCGGTAGAAACCAAGCTTAAATTTATTGAGCAGGGTATTGTGTATGACGACCTTTCCGACGAGGACAAAGCCGCCTATGAAGATACCTTTGAAGATGAAAACGGCAGACTGCCGGAACGCATCGGTTCTTCTGCGCTGAATGAATGGATTTTTAATGAGGATACCATTAAAGAAGTGCTTCATGTGCTTATGACCAACGGTCTGACGGTTGACTACGGTCAAAAACTCGGTAAGACCATTATTTTTGCAAAAAACCATACACACGCCGAAAAAATTCTTGAAATTTTTAACAGGCAATATCCGCATCTGCCTGGGTTTGCAAGGGTAATTGATAATTATATGACCTATGCGCAGAGCGCAATCGACGAGTTTTCCGACCCGAAAAAGCTGCCGCAGATTGCAATTTCCGTGGATATGCTTGACACCGGTATCGATGTGCCGGAAGTGCTGAATCTGGTGTTCTTTAAAAAGGTAATGAGCAAGGCAAAATTCTGGCAGATGATCGGCAGAGGTACGCGCCTTTGCGAAAACCTGCTTGACGGAAAAGACAAAGATAAGTTTTATATTTTCGATTTTTGCGGCAACTTTGAATTTTTCCGTATGAGCAGCGGCAGACCTACGGCAAATATGATGGCGCTGCAGGGCGCAATATTCCACCTCAAAGCGCAAATTGCCTACAAATTGCAGGATCTGGCGTACCAAACAGATGAACTGATTGCCTTTCGGAAATCATTAGTCAGAGATATGGCGGCAAAGGTCAGAGAGCTTAACCGGGGACATTTCGCGGTTCGTCAGCATCTTAAATATGTTGAACTCTATTCGTCCGAAGAAAACTACAAGGCGCTTTCGTATGAAGATACTTTACTTATAGAAAGCGAACTTGCACCGCTGATCATCCCCGACGAGGACGATGCCAAAGCGGTTCGGTTTGACGCGCTGATGTATGGCATAGAGCTGGCGTACCTTGCAGGCAAAAAATACGGCAAAGCAAGAAACGACCTTTATAAAAAGGTCGGCGGCGTAGCCGGCGTTGCCAACATTCCGGAAATTATGGCGCAGTCGGAATTGATAGATAAATTATTGCACACAAATTATCTCGAAAATGCCGGAATGAACGAGTTTGAGCATATCCGCAAAAGTCTGCGCGACCTTATGAAATATATTCCGGTTAACAAACTGCGCTATGACACGAATTTTGACGATGAAATTTTGTCAATGGATTGGAAAGAATCCGAGCTTGAAAATGACGATTTAAAAAACTACAAGGCGAAAGCCGAGTTTTATATTCGTCAGCATATTGATGATGAAGTCATTGCCAAACTGAAAAATAATATTCCTATGACCGCAGATGATATAAAAGAACTTGAAAGAATTCTTTGGAACGACCTCGGCACAAAAGAGGATTATGAGACGGAGTACGGTAAAAAGCCGCTCGGCGAATTTGTGCGCGAAATCGTCGGTCTTGATATGAATGCGGCAAAGGCAGCCTTTTCAAAGTATTTGAACGATGTCAATTTAGATTCAAGGCAGATTTATTTTGTCAATCAGATTGTTGAGTATATCGTTCAAAACGGTATGATGAAAGACCTATCGGTTTTGCAGGAGCCGCCGTTTACCGACCGCGGCAGCATTGTAGAAGTGTTTACCGATTTGTCGGTATGGATGGGCATCCGCAAGGTGATTGAACAGGTAAACGCAAATGCCGTGGCGGCATAAAACTGGGCGAACAACTTTATGACTGTTTTTCTTTTTTTATTTGATACATTCATCATATGATTTTAAAATTCAACTATGCACAAATTGTTTTACAATATCATGATCTTGCTAAAGTTATCATCAATCATATTACTTCATCAATGCACATTTCAAAATATGTCCGCATAACTGAATTCGGAGCAATTGAGAGTGCATTTACTATTGCTGCATCACTGGTAATTAATGATGCTCCGTGCAATAATATATTAATAGTCACAGATGGCGATAAATATATTACAGATGACCAAAAAAGAAATCAGTTAAACCTAAAGCTGTCCGGAACTGAAAGCGATCACAATAACAAAATTGAAAAGGCACTTTCATTGATTACACAATTCACACTACCGGAAAACACAGCGCCGGAAAAATATTTACACGATTTATTAATAGAACTGGATAATGAAAATGAAATTACAGAAATAGCAAAAACAATTACAAACCCCAAAGATTCACATGGTTGGATAAATGATATCCTCAAATCTATTGAAGTCGATGAAAATATTACATTGTCTAAAATAATCGACACAATTTCAACTCATCGTGACTACTCAATATACATTGAAAAAATTAAAAATTGGTTAGCACCGAAGAAGCGTGAGTTGAATTTAACAGTTCAAAGAAGCATCAGTAGGCTTGATTCTATGCTTGCTGATGCTTCTTTTATTAAAAATCATATTGTTTCAAAACAAATGCTAATAACTAAAATTGTGTATAATGAATTATTTTCAAGCGGTTTGTCAGTTGCTCCGTTTTAATCATTCTATGTTGATTGCAGCGCCTCGCCGAATCGCTGGTAATGCACCACCTCGCGTTCGCGTAAGAATTTCAGCGGATCTGTTATATCCGGATCGTCTATGAGCCTCAACAGATTATCATATGTCACGCGCGCTTTTTGCTCTGCCGCCAGATCCTCGTGCAGATCGGTTATAACATCGCCCTTCGACTGATAATATGTCGCCGTCCACGGCACACCGTTTGCCGCCGCCTGATACACACCGTTTGTATGACTTACAAAATACGGTGCAAAGCCGCTCGCATTGATTTCCTCCGGCGTGAGGTTTCTTGTCAGCTGATGCACCATGGCGCATATCATTTCCATGTGCGCCAGTTCCTCGGTTCCAATATCGGTAAGCATACCCTTAACCTCATTATAGGGCTGACCGTAGCGCTGCGTCAAATACCTTAAAGCCGCCGACGCTTCGCCGTCGGGTCCGCCGTACTGTTCAAGTATAATCTGTGCGTACTTCGGGTTCGGATTTTTTATATTAACGGGATATTGCAGTTTTTTCTCATAGCTCCACATAAATTTCAGCCCTCCGTAAAGTCGTTATCCCACGGCCATGGGCCGTCTATCCATTTCCAGCTACCCTCTGTCGGTGCGTCGTTCGCCGTTATTATAAGGTCACCGAACTTTTCACGGTATTCGTCCGCAATGGCGGCGCGTTTTTCACGATACTCGCGCATAAGCTCAAGCGCTTTTTCGCTTTCGGGGTGCGAATCGAGAAAAAGGGTCAGCTCGTATATCGCGAAATCCAGCTCATAAAGCCTGCGCCTTAATTTCATTTTTTCATTCATTTGCGCATACCTCCCAAAAACGGCTTATCAAGCTCGGGAAAAAGCGTTCCCGCGCAGAATGCCTTTTCAAGCGGATAAACCTCGCCGCCCGACGGCTGCATATTGATAAAAACCATGGTAAGCGAATCGGCGCAGTCGGTATTCACACTGTCTCTCCGAACGGCTCTTTGAGACGCGCTCATACAGCCGCATTTTTCGTAAAAATCCGCCGTATTGAATTGTTTCTCCATTTCGGTATTCTCCTTTTTTGAATTAGGATTTTGTCCTATAACATTTTATTTGCCGCGGCTATCGATTGTTACAACGACTCGCATTAAGATTTTATTAAGATTTTTAAAATGAAGTTAATAAAAAAATAATTTTATTCTATATGTATTGTAATCGCTTGACTGATTATATATAATTAGTGTAATTGGGCTAAATTTGTTATTTTTATAACAATCAATTTTAAAAACTACTTTTTACCCTTGGAGGAGGTGCTTTGTTTTGTCAAATGTTGTAGATAATCTGTATGTGGTCGGCATGGGTCTCGGCGTTGTTTTCGTAGGATTGATTTCCATAATCATTCTCTGTTATATTATAGGTGCCATATGTATGTCGTCCGGTAAAAAGGAGGAGACCGCAGCGGTCTCTGCTCCTGCAGTTGCTCCCGCACCCGCACCGATAGAAAACCGTCAGGAAATTATTGCGGCGGTATCTGCCGCCCTTGCGGAGGAAATGGGAACCGATATTTCCGCAATCAGAATTTTGTCCTTCAAAAAAATTTAAGAAAAAGGTGTTAAAAATGAAAAAATACAATGTAACCGTAAACGGTACCGCATACGAAGTAACTCTTGAGGCTGTTGACGCCTCCGAGGTAAAAGCCTCCCCCGCTCCGGCTGCTGCTCCCGCCGCAGCACCTGCACCCACTCCCGCCGCTACTCCCGCCGCTGCTCCCGCAGCCCCTGTTTCGGGTGGTAAGGAAACTGTTTCAAGCCCGATGCCCGGCAATATTTTAGCCGTGAATGTTGCAAACGGCGCCGCTGTTAAAAAGGGTGACGTGCTTATGATTCTTGAAGCTATGAAGATGGAAAACGAGATCATGTCCCCCTGCGACGGAACAATTCTTTCGGTTAATGTTACAAAGGGCGCATCGGTTGAAACCGGCGCTGTTCTCTGCGTTATCGGTTAACGGTTGGGAGAATTGACATATGGATAGAATAATTGATTTTGCCAAAACAACAGGCTTTTATATGCTGTTCGGCAATTTGAAGGAGAACTGGACTTCGCTTGCGATGATCCTTATTTCTCTGTTCCTTTTGTACCTCGGCATTAAAAAGCAATTTGAGCCGCTGCTGCTCGTAGGCATAGCCTTCGGCATGCTGCTTACAAACCTTACCGCGTTTACCGGTGCGGACAATGCCATGTACCACACCGAGCTTTGGACGCAGTTTATGGATGAAAGCTCCGAATTTTACCACAGCTACGGTTATATAATGTCAAACGGCGGCTTGCTCGATTTTCTTTATATCGGTGTTAAGACCTGCATTTACCCCTGCCTTATATTTATAGGTATAGGCGCAATGACCGACTTTGAGCCACTTATCGCAAGCCCGAAATCGCTGCTTTTGGGCGCTGCCGCGCAGGTTGGTATATTCGTTACATTTATCGGCTGCTTAGCGCTTGCCTTCCCGGCGGAGGCTGCCGCTTCGATAGGCATTATCGGCGGTGCTGACGGTCCTACCGCCATTTACACCACCTCAAAGCTTTACCCGAACCTTTTAGGCCCGATAGCGGTCGCCGCTTATTCGTATATGGCGCTGGTGCCTGTTATTCAGCCGCCTATTATGAAGCTGCTCACCACAAAGAAGGAGCGCGCTATAGTAATGAAGCCGCTGCGCAGAGTAAGCAAAACGGAAAAAATAATTTTCCCGATTGCGGTAACAATATTCGTGGCTCTGCTTGTTCCCTCGGCTACTCCGCTTGTTGGCTGCTTAATGCTCGGTAACCTTTGGAAGGAATCAGGCGTTTGCGAGCGTCTTTGCAAGACCGCGCAAAACGAGCTTATGAATATCGTAACAATATTCCTCGGAATCTCCGTAGGCGCAACGGCAAAGGCGTTCCTTAATATCGAAACCATTAAAATACTCGGCATGGGAATAGTGGCTTTCGCACTCGGTACTGCGGGCGGCGTTCTGCTTGCAAAGCTTATGAACCTGTTCACAAAGAAGAACAAGATAAATCCGCTTATCGGCTCTGCCGGCGTTTCCGCCGTTCCTATGGCGGCGCGCGTTTCGCAGTCGGTCGGTCAGAAGGAGAACCCTGCCAACTTCCTGCTCATGCACGCCATGGGACCGAATGTTGCGGGCGTTATAGGCTCTGCCATTGCGGCGGGCGTTCTTATTTCGATTTTCGGTTAATCGGAGGAAATTTAAATGGAAGAAAAGAAATTATATATAACCGATACCATTCTTCGCGACGCGCACCAGTCACAGGCGGCTACGCGCATGCGCATTGAGGATATGCTCCCGGCGCTTGAGCAGCTTGATTCGGTGGGATACTGGAGTCTTGAATGCTGGGGCGGCGCTACTTTTGACGCGTGTATGCGCTTTTTGAACGAGGACCCGTGGGAGAGGCTTCGCACCCTTAAAAAGCATATGCCCAACACCAAGCTGCAAATGCTTCTGCGCGGGCAGAACCTGCTCGGCTACAAGCACTATGCGGACGATGTGGTTGATATGTTCGTTAAAAAGTCGATCGAAAACGGCATTGATGTCATCCGTATTTTCGACGCGCTCAACGATACGCGCAATATGGAACAGGCAATGAAGAGCTGTAAAAAATACGGCGGAATATGCGAGGCTGCCATAAGCTACACCGTAAGCCCCGTTCATAACGAGGAATACTTTGTTGAAATGGCAAAGACCCTTGAAAAAATGGGTGCGGATGTTATCTGCATTAAGGATATGGCTAACCTTCTGCTCCCCTATAATGCATATTCCCTTGTTAAAAAACTCAAGGAAAATGTTAATGCTCCGATTCATCTGCACACCCACAACACCACCGGCACGGGCGATATGACCTACCTTATGGCGGCGCAGGCGGGCGTTGATATTGTTGATACCGCGCTTTCTCCCCTTGCAAACGGTACCTCGCAGCCCTCTACCGAGGCACTTGTGGCGACGCTTCAGGGCACCCCGCGCGATACCGGGCTTGACCTTATGAAGCTTAGCGAAATAGCGGCGCATTTCCGCAAGGTTGCAGATAAGCTTAAAGCCGAGGGTATACTTGACCCAAAGGTACTCAATGTTGATACCAAGACCCTTATTTATCAGGTTCCCGGCGGAATGCTTTCAAACCTTTTGTCTCAGCTCAAGCAAGCCAACGCCGAGGATAAATACTATGACGTTTTGGCAGAGGTACCGAGGGTAAGAGAGGATTTCGGCTATCCCCCGCTTGTAACCCCCACCAGTCAGATAGTAGGCACACAGGCTGTGCTTAATGTGCTTTCGGGCGAGCGCTACAAGATGATTACCAAGGAATCAAAAGGACTTCTGCGCGGCGAATACGGCAGACTGCCCGGCAAGGTAAACGAAGAGGTTCGCAAAAAGGCTATCGGTGACGATAAGGTTATAACCTGCCGCCCCGCAGACCTTTTAAAGCCTGAGCTTACCGAGTACGCAAAGGAAATGAACCCGGATCTGGCGATCGACGGCGAGCTGCAG
>URNB01000091.1 GCA_900549055.1 uncultured Oscillospiraceae bacterium | reverse complement strand
TGCCAGCATCGAGGCCGCTATTGCCATCAATATGGGCATCCCGTACTTTACCGGTTTTCCTCTGTCTTTTTAGCTGCGGTCTTCTTTGCAGCGGGCTTTTTAGCCGCTGTTTTTTTTTGCGGCAGGCTTCTTTTCTTCCTCTGCCTTTGCCTTCGGCTCGACCTCGGTTATAACCGCGTTTTCCTTGATAAAATCGATTGCCTTGCCAACGGCTATATCCTTTGAAAGCTCGCTTGCGGGAATTACCGACTTGACCTTTTCAAGCTCTACACCGTAATCCTCCGCCATCTTCTTGTACTGCTCCTCAATATCCTTCTCATCGGGAGTAATATTTTCAAGCTCAACGATTTTTTCAAGAGCAAGTCTGTACTTAACCTGCATTTCAGCCTGCGGGCGGAAGGATTTCTTGAACTCGTCGATATTTGAATTGGTGTACTTTAAGTAGGTTTCAAGGTTGAGACCCTGCGACTGAAGCCTGTAAGCAAAGTCCTCAACGCACTGCTCAAGGCGATTTTCAAACATAGCCTCGGGGATCTCACCCTTAATACCGTCAACAATCTGCTGAACGAGCTCGTTTTCAACAGCCTCATCCGCAGCCTTCTGCTTACGCTCCAAAGCCTTCTTCTTTATATCTGCCTTTAATTCCTTAAGGGTGTCGAATTCGCTTACATCCTTTGCAAACTCGTCATCAACCGTCGGCAGCTCTTTAATCTTTATCTCGTGCAGCTTGACCTTGAATACAGCAGCCTTACCTGCAAGCTCTTTAGCGCCGTATTCCTCGGGGAAGGTTACGTTTACATCAAATTCATCACCGATATTTTTGCCGATTATCTGATCCTCAAAGCCGGGAATGAACTGACCCGAGCCGAGCACCAGCGAGTGACCCTCTGCCTTGCCGCCGTCAAACGCCTTTCCGTCAACAAAGCCCTCAAAGTCGATAATAACGGTATCATCCTTTTTAGCGGCGCGGTCCTCAACGGAAACCATACGCGCATTGCGCTCTGCCATGGCGTTTACTTCGGCGTTAACCTCGGCAGCGTCAACCTTAACGGCGGTCTTTTCAGCCTTTAAGCCCTTGTAATCGCCTATTTCAATTTCGGGGTAGGTTGTAACGGATACCTTGAAATCGGCGCCGTCCTCTTTGGAAATGGAAACCATTTCAAAGTCCATTTTATCATTTATAACCTTAAGACCCGATTCTGTTATAGCCTCGTCAACCAAGTCGTTATAAAGCAGGTTAAGAGCGTCCTCAAAGAATATTTCGGTGCCGTAGTAAGTCTCGATTATGTGAAGCGGAGCTTTACCTCTTCTGAAACCGGGAACGTTTATCTTCTTGCTGTTTTTCTTGTAAGCCTCGCGAATTGCCTCGCGGAATTTCTCACCGTCAACGGTGATTTCCAACTGATATCTGTTGGTATCAATCTTTTTTGTTTCTTTTAAGCTCATTTTTTTACCTCCGTAAAGCAAAACGAGCAGTGCGTACGCACATTTTACTCATTTTACATAGTTCAAATTATTATAGCATAACTAAATAATATTTTCCATACATTTTTTAAACTTTTCGTAAATTCGTCGAAATCTATATATTAAACGATAAAAACGGGCGTAAAATCCACGCAATCGCACGACAGAAGGCGGAATTTAACGCCGTCATGCTCGGTTTTTACCTTGCAGACGCCCGCGCCGTGTATATGACCGTGGTAGACCTGCTTTATTCCGTGGCGCTTTATAACACCAAAAATTTCCTCGCACACCTCATCGCCCCAAACGCAGGGGTAATGCAGAAACATAAGTATCGGCAAGCCCGTTTTTTCCGCCGCCGTCAAGGATGCTTCCAGTCTACCTGCCTCGCGCTGTAAAATTTTCGGATCGGGCTTATCGTCAAAAAACCAGCCGCGCGTTCCCGCAACGGCGTACCCCTCGCACACAGCGCAATTATTAAAAATAAAATCAACGGAACTAAATTTATTGTTATCTAAAAATTCCCTTAATTTTTTCGAGGTGCTCCACCACAGGTCGTGATTTCCCTTTAAAAGAATTTTTTTGCCGGGTAAATTTTCCAAAAATTCAAAATCCTTTTTTGTTTCCTCTAACTTCAGCCCCCAAGAGAAATCGCCCGGTAAAATAACGGTATCCGAAGGCTTTACAAGCCTTTTCCAGTTAGCCGAAATACGCTCGGTGTGATTTTCCCAGCCTTTAAAAATATTCATGGGCTTATTTGTGCTGAAGGATAAATGCAAATCGGAAATTCCGTATATACTCAGAGCTTTTCCTCCTTTAAAATTTTAATTATTTGAACAGAATCGGGTATAATAATAAGGACCCCAAAACGGGTCGGAAAGGAATTGAACTGATATGTCAGACTGTAAATGCGAAACCAAGCTTTGCGTAGCGTGCGATGTATGTAACTGCGTTCACCACACTGCGGACGATATGTGTGCCGCCGGTAAGATTCGCGTAGGTCACGGCGAAGCGTCCACCTGCAAGGACACCTGCTGCGATACCTTCGAGGCAAGATAAATCCTCGTACTGCCGTTTCCTTTCAAAAAAGGAGCATCCTCCCCAAATATTGGGGAGGCTTTTTTAATTCCGCATTACGCATTACGAATTCCGAATTAATTTTAGATTTTCAGCGCAGAATACACAGCGGTAAGCATTTCGTCCTTTTCACATACATCCTTAAAGCGTATTTCCGCGTTTTCAAGCGCTTTTATCGGCTCGGGAATTTCGGTAGAGGTAAGCCTGGATAACTGCCTCACCTTATCAAAATCACTGTCCGCCTTTTCATCGGTCAATGCCGAAAGCACGCTGTCAGCAAATTTATAGGGTGACGCGGTTGAGGCGATAACCACGGGTCGGTTATCCCCCGTAGCCTTTACATACTGACCGTAAACATTCACCGCAACGGCGGTATGAGTATCGCACAGATAGCCGTATTCCTTATAGGTATTCCCTATTGTTTCAAGAGTTTGCGCATCACTGCAGCAGCCGCCCCAGAAAAGCTCGGTAATTTTCTTTTCCATATTGTCGTTAACACAAAACGCGCCGCTGTTTTTAAGCTCGTTCTGCATTTCCACCACTGCTTTATCATCGCAGCCCGACAGTTCAAACAGCATTCTTTCAAGGTTGCTTGAAATGAGTATATCCATAGACGGCGAAACGGTGGTGTAAAAATCGCGGTTACGGTCATATTTACCTGTCTTTATAAAATCGGTCAGAACATTGTTCGAGTTCGAGGCGCAAATAAGCTTGTTTATCGGCACACCCATTTTTTTAGCGTAGTACGCCGCTAAAATATTGCCGAAATTGCCCGTAGGCACGGTAACGTTAAAGCCGTTTTCAAGGCTTTCGCCGCGGTTCAGCAAATCGCAGTAAGCGGATACATAGTAAACTATCTGCGGCACAAGTCTGCCCCAGTTTATTGAATTTGCGGATGAAAACTGCATATTGTGCTCATTGAGACGCTCGGCTACCGCTTTATCGGTAAAGATTTTTTTAACGCCGGTCTGTGCGTCGTCAAAATTGCCGTTTATTGCGCAAACATGAACATTGCCGCCCTTTTGAGACGCCATTTGCAGCTTTTGCATTGGACTTACGCCGTCATTCGGGTAGAACACCATGATCTCCGTGTCTGCCACATCCTTGAAGCCCTCAAGAGCCGCCTTGCCCGTATCGCCCGAGGTTGCAACCAATATAACGGTTTTTTTGCCTGCGGAAGCCTTTTTTGCCGAAACGGTCAAAAGATACGGCAACATTTGCAGCGCAAGGTCCTTAAAAGCGCAGGTCGGTCCGTGCCACAATTCCAGCATATTTATGTTTTCGCCGAGTTTTGCCATAGGCGCGGGCTTATCGTTATCAAAGCTGCCCGTATATGCGCCGTTTACGCAGTAATCAAGCTCCTCCTCGGTAAAATCGGTGAGAAAATATTTAAGAACATATTTTGCTCTGCCGATATAGTCAAGCTTTTTTAAATTTTCAAAATCCGTATTTGAAAGCTTCGGAAAGCTTTCAGGTACGAAGAGTCCGCCCTCCTTTGATATTCCGTGCGCTATCGCCTCGGCGGACGAGACCCGGTTGCTTTTGTCTCTTGTGCTTACATAGTTCATTGAGGTTGCTCCTTTAATTTTTGCATCAACTATATTTTATTATATCCCGCTTAGTTTGTCAAAATAATTTTGCGCGTTTTCATAAAATATTTTTTTAAGCGTTCCTGCCGATATACCGCGATTTTCAAGATACGCATATAAATCAGGCACCTTCGATATATCCAAAAGCTCATCCGACATATCCGCTCCGTCAAAATCAGAGCCTATCGCGATATTATTTTCCAGTCCCAAATTCCCTAGGCGGCAGATATTTTCATATATTTTTTCAAACGCGTTTCCTCCCAAAAATTTCGGGTAAAAGCAAAGCCCTATAAGCCCGTTTTTTTCGCCTATCAGCTTCAGCTGCTCATCGGTAAGGTTGCGCGGTGCGGGGCATATTTCCCTGCTGTTTGAGTGGGAGGCTATCGGGTAATCCGCCCGTTCTATCGCCGTGAAAAAACTCTTATCGTTAAGGTGAGATAAATCGGTGCAGATTTTAAGGCGGTTAAGCTCTCTTATCACCTCGCGCCCGAAACGCGTAAGCCCTTTATCGGTGCCGCTGCCGCCCGCTATCGCGTTTTCGCCGTTCCAGGTGAGCGTCAGATAACACACGCTGTCACTTTTAAGCGCTTCGAGCAGCCTTAAATCCTTTCCTATAACCGCGCCGCCCTCAACCGCAAAAAGCGGCTGCAGATTTTTGGGCGCTGCTTTCAGCTTGAGTTTAATATCCCGCATTATTTCACTGTAAAGCTTAAAGGGCTCGGGTATATCATCCCTTATCCAAACGGCAAAAACCTGCCGCCAGCTTTCAAATTCCGCACCCTTTTCGCCCGAAACCGCAAGATTATTGGCAGAAAACGGCTGATTTTTAAAATAACATTCATACGGTGTATCGCAGTGCAGATCAAAATAATTCAATACTCATCACTCCGCGTTAAAAAGCGTTTTTTATGTAGTTAAGGCTGTAGCCCGTGCTTCCGTCACTTCGGGTCTTATAGGTCACCTCTGCAACATCAAACCGCGGCTGCAGATCGGTTTCAAACTTGCTTAAAAAATCCTCCGCCGTTAAAATAAGTCTTCGGCGCTTGTGCGCGTCCACCGCCTCGGCAGGCGAAATCATACTTCCCTCGGCGCGGGTCTTTACCTCAGTAAAAATTATATATTCTTTTGTTTCGGCTATTATGTCAATTTCCCCGAAACGCGAGTGATAATTCATTTTTATAACGGTGCAGCCCTTGCTCCTTAAAAATTCCGCGGTAAGGCGCTCGCCGTTTTTTCCTGCCTTATCTCTTTCCACAGCCGTCACCCCAAAATGTTTTTCAGGAATGACAGGCGGTGAATTTCGCACGGACCGTACTGCTTTATAAGCTCTGTGTGCTCCTTTGTGCCGTAGCCCTTGTGCTTTTTAAAGTTATACTCGGGGTATTTTTTATCGTATTCAAGCATAAGGCGGTCACGCGTGACCTTTGCAAGCACCGAAGCCGCCGCGACAGACATTGACTTTGAATCCCCTTTAACAATAGTTTCACAGGGAATTTTAATTCCGCGCGGTACGCGGTTACCGTCAATCAGGGCAAAGTCGGGCTTTACGGTCAAACCATCTATTGCGCGGTTCATTGCAAGATATGTAGCTTCTAATATATTTACCGTTTCTATTTCCTCAAGCGTACCGTATGCCACGCTGTAAGCAACTGCGGTTTGCTTTATTATATCGTAAAGCCTTTCGCGCTTTTTCTCGGTCAGCTTTTTTGAATCGTCAAGTCCCTCAATAACGGCGCCCGCCGGCAGAATTACCGCCGCCGCGCAAACAGGGCCTGCCAGCGGGCCTCTGCCCGCTTCGTCTACCCCGCAAATACAGCTAAAGCCGCTGTTTACTGCGGCTTTTTCAAATTCGTAATCAGGCATTATTTTCCCGCCCTTTCCAAGGTTATATTTCCTATTTTACAGCTGCGGTATTCCTCAAGCAGCATATTCGCCGCCCTTTCGGTATCGGTTTCGCCGCCGCGAATCATCATGCCGCGTTTTTTGCCTATGCGGCAAAGCAGCTCATAGCTGTCGTCCGTCAGCTCAACGCCGTAGCGCGCGGTTATTTTTTCGGGATATTCGCGTGACAGCAGCGAAAGCAGCTGCATTGCAAGCCACTCGGTATCAAGTATTCTGTCTGTAACGGCACCGGTAAACGCTAAATGCTCACCTACCGTTTTATCCTCGAACTTCGGCCACAAAACGCCGGGGGTATCAAGCAGCTCAAGCTGTTTATCCACCGTGAACCACTGGTTGCCCCTTGTAACGCCGGGGCGGTTTTCGGCTTTGGCGCGGTTGTTGCCCGCAATGCGGTTGATAAATGATGATTTACCCACATTCGGTATACCCACAACCATAACGCGCAGCGGCTTGCCCGCCATTCCCTTTTCCTCATACGCTTTAAGCTTACCTTCAAGAGTACTTTTAACCGTATCTTTAAAAGCGGAAATGCCCCTGCCGGTTTTGCAGTCAAGCGCTATTGCGGGTATTCCCGCGGCGGAATAGTGCGCTATCCACCCGGCGGTGGCGGCGGGGTCTGCCATATCGCACTTGTTAAGCAAAATTATAAGCGGTTTATCGCCGATTATATCGCGCAGCTCGGGATTGCGCGAGCTTTTCGGCACGCGCGCGTCCACTACCTCTGCCACCGCGTCTATAAGCGGAAGAATTTCCTTTATTTTTCGGCGGGTCTTCGCCATATGTCCGGGAAACCAGTTGATTTGAGATTTCGATGAGTTTTCTTGATTATCATCGCTTTTCTTCTCTGCTCTGATTTTCCTTTTTTTATACATATCCATATATTCCACATACTTTTCCGTAAATACCGATTACAGTTCAAGTTGTACTCACTTATATAATCTTAAAACCTGATATTGATATTTTTCTTCATTTTCCGTATAGCCGACCGAAATGCCTTTTCCGTTATTTGCCGCTTCACCGGAGTTGGGTTTTGTTTTTGCTTCCTTTAACAATGTATCAATTTCCGAATCGGTGATCTGATTATTGTTTGCTTTAATTAAATGTTTAACATATGAAGCAGCGTCCGATTCATATTCGCCGGTTTTATTTACATATAAAAGAGTATAATTCACAATATCGGCAGCTTTATCTCCGGTATATTTTTTCGGAACAGCCACTAAATAAATTCCTTCAATCAATCCGTACCAGTATTCATTATTGCTTTCAATCCAATCAATGCGGCCATATTTAAATGTAAAATAAGCTACTGCGCGCATCATCTGATCATAGTTTTCCATGGACTCTACCTTATAATACTCAGTAAGTACATTTTTTAGGCTATATGGCAAGGAATCATAGGCACTGTCACCGATTCCTAAAACATTTACTCCGTTGTTCTTCAGCTCCGCACAAAAATGGTAATAGTTGGTTGGAAACTGAGGCGATATAAAAATAAAATTCATAAAGATGTCCTCCCAAAGTTGTTGCAGTTCACGCATAGTATACGTCAAACTTTTTCGATTTGCAAGTAATGATTCCTTTTGCCCATTCTGGAAGTTCTGGCTGAGTAATACCATACCAAAAGTCCTTTAGTCTAGCTGCCATCTCGCGAAACTCTCTGTACAATTGCCCGCGGTAAACAATATCGCTGTCTGCTGACACGCCATATGCATTAAGCCCCATACGCTGCGCCAAATAAAGTGCGCGGTAAAGATGATAGCTTTGAGTCACAATTACAATTGTTGATCCCTTATTAAAAAATTCCAGACTGTGCACAATGGTATCATATGTATTTAAACCAGTATGATCCATATATACCTCATCTTCTTCAATTCCACCTGACACTGCAAGTTTTTTCATAACGGATACTTCATCGTAATCTTCATTTAAATTATCTCCACTGACAAGCATTTTTTTAGCAGAAGCTTCCTTATAAAAAGAAATCGCTGTCTGCATTCGATCATTCAACATTGGACTTGCTTCCTTATT
>URNB01000090.1 GCA_900549055.1 uncultured Oscillospiraceae bacterium | reverse complement strand
GTGTACTTGCCTGTTTCAATATCGGTATAACGCACATAAAGCGAAATTTTGTTATCCACATTAAGACTTTCCCATATTTCTCCTGCAAATTCCTCAATATTATTTTTAATACTTATTCTGTGCGGCTCGCCCGTAAATGTAGGCAGCGGGTCGCCGTTGCAGTTATAGGTGTGTATAAAATGCCCAAGTCCCGCAACCGACGGATAAGAATAGGTATAACGGCAACATTCCGAGCCGTTTTCGTCTATACTTTTTAAAATGCTCATTTCATAATTAAAGCCGTTTTCAAAATAAAGTATACTGCTTATTCTGGGGGTGAAATTCGGCGCATCGGGCTCAAATTCGCGGGTCTCAAGCGCTTCCTTAAAGCTTTTGCCCTCGTTCATTAAATTATATACCGTGTCTGTTTGGTCGCCGTTCGTAACAATAAGGCTGTTTTCCGTTTTGCGGACGGCATTGTAAATTATAAGCGAAGGGTCACTGACCTTTGAAACATCAAAGGGCTCGGTTTTAAGCGTTTCTCCCTCTTTCACAAACACGCGGTTGCGGCTGTTTTCGCTCCTGCCCATAATAAAATACGCGCACACCGCATTTTTCCTATCGGGCGAGGTTCCTATAACTATTCCGCGCCCCGCATACTCGTTGTCTTTTAAAAGGGTAGATATATCGTAGGATTTATATACGTTCATTTTTCCGCTCCTTAATTTCTTTGCAAACCTTTTCGGCAGCCGCAGGCAGTATTACCCATTCGGCGTTTTCCATAACCCGCTTTTGCAGAGCTTCGGGCGTGTCGTTTTCTTTAATTTCAACCGCCTTTTGCATTATTATTCTGCCGCCGTCGGGTATTTCGTTAACAAAATGCACCGTAGCTCCCGTCACCTTAACGCCGTAATCAAGCGCCGCCTTGTGAACCCTAAGCCCGTAAAAGCCCTCGCCGCAAAATGACGGTATAAGCGACGGATGCACATTTATTATCCTGTCGGGGTAGCGCTTTACAAAATCCGCACTTAAAATACTCATAAAGCCCGCAAGCACAATAACCTCGATTTTTTCTTTTTCCAGCGCGTTTAAAATGCTTTCTTCAAATTCCTTTTGCGAAATTCCCTTTCTTTCGCAAACCGCAGTTTTAATTCCCGCATTTTCCGCCCTTTTAAGGGCATAGGCGTTTTTATTGCTTGAAACCACAAGCTTTATTTCGCCGCTTGTTATGATACCGTTTTTTTGGGCGTCGATCAGCGCCTGCAAATTCGTTCCGCCGCCCGATACCAGCACCGCAAGATTTACCTTATTATTCAATTATAACACCCTCATCGGATTTAATAACCGAGCCTATAATATAAGCGTCCTCGCCGTTTGCTTTGAGAATTTCCACAGCTTTTTCCTTGTCCTCGTCCGCCACGGTCACGCTCATACCGACACCCATATTAAAGGTGTTGAACATATCTCGCTCGGGAATATTCCCCTTTTCCTCAATAAGTCGGAATATCGGCGGAATTTTAAGAGACGCCTTATCGACCTTGACCGAATAGCCGCCCGGCAGTGCACGCGGGATATTTTCGTAAAAGCCACCGCCCGTTATGTGCGATACCGCTTTAACATTTACCTTTTCAAAAAGTGCAAGCATTGATTTAACATAGATTTTGGTAGGCTCTAAAAGCGTATCGCCGAGCGTTCTGCCGCCGAGTTTTTTAAGCGGAGAGGTAAGGTCGCAGTTTTCAATGTCAAACACCCGCCGCACAAGCGAAAAGCCGTTTGAATGTACTCCTGAAGAAGCCAGCGCTATTACCGCGTCGCCCTCTTTAACCGTGTTTTTTTGCAGCATTTTAGCTTTATCTACAATACCAGTGCAGTAGCCTGCAAGGTCGTAATCGTCTTCGGGCATAAGTCCCGGGTGCTCGGCAGTCTCGCCACCTATAAGCGCGCAGCCCGCCCTTACGCAGCCCTCTGCCACACCGCTTACTATATCCGCTATTTTTTCGGGGTGATTTTTTCCGCAGGCAATATAATCAAGAAAGAAAAGCGGCTTTGCCCCGCAGCAGATTATATCGTTAACGCACATTGCAACGCAATCTATGCCGATTGTATTGTGGCGGTCAAGCAGCATGGCAAGCTTGATTTTTGTGCCTACGCCGTCTGTTCCCGAAACCAAAACGGGCTCTTCAATGCCCTTAAGGTCAAGCCCGAAGCAACCTCCGAAGCCTCCCACATCGTCAAGGCAGCCGGATGTTTTTGTTCTTGCAATGTGGCTTTTCATAAGCTCAACCGACTTATACCCTGCGGTTATATCAACGCCGGCGGCGGCGTATGATTTTGACTGTGAATTATTCATTGCCGTTCTCCTTATTTTCGGAAATTTTGGTTTCAAATCTGTTTTTCATGGGCGCCGACGGTATTTCGGTCGGGTATTTTCCGTCAAAACAGGCGGTGCAGTAGCCCGTACCGTGAACGCCCTTTGCAATCTGTTTTACGCTTTCAACGCTTAAATACCCGAGGGAATCAACGCCTATGAGCCTTGCAATTTCATCAACCGAGTGCTTGCAGGCTATCAGGTTTTCTCTGGAGTCAATATCCGTTCCGTAATAGCAGGGGTTCATAAACGGCGGTGCGGACACGCGCATATGTATTTCCTTAGCGCCCGCCTCGCGCAAAAGCTTTACTATTCTGGCGCTTGTGGTGCCTCGCACAATTGAATCGTCTATCATAACGATTCGCTTGCCGCGCGCCACCTCGGCTATGGGGTTCAGTTTAATTTTAACCTTATCCTCGCGGCTTTTCTGCCCCGGGGCTATAAAGGTTCTGCCTATGTATTTATTCTTTATAAAGCCTATTTCATAGGGTATGCCCGATTGCTTTGAATAACCGAGCGCCGCGTCCAGTCCGGAATCTGGCACGCCTATTACCACATCTGCCTGCACCGGGTGCTCAAGCGCCAAAAACGCGCCCGCCCTTTGCCTTGCGGTATGCACCGAGCAGCCGTCTATTACCGAATCGGGGCGCGCAAAATAAATGTACTCAAAAACGCAAAGTGAGCAAGGTGCTTTTTTGCAGTGGTCTTCGATGGTTCTGACCCCGTTTTTGTCAAACACAACTATTTCGCCGGGCTTTACATCGCGTATAAATTCCGCCCCCACCGCGTCAAGCGCGCAGCTTTCGGAAGCTACGATATATCTTCCGTCCCCCGTTTTGCCGTAGCAAAGCGGGCGGAAGCCGTTTTCATCGCGCGCCGCAATAAGCTTTGAGGGTGACATTATAACCAGCGAATAAGCTCCCTTGATGCGGTTCATTGCGGCGTTTATCGCCTGCTCTATTGAGGGGGCGGTAAGGCGCTCCTTTGTTATAATATAGGATATTACTTCCGTATCGCTTGTGGTGTGGAAAATCGAGCCTTCAAGCTCCAATTCGCGGCGAAGCTCACCTGAATTTATCAGATTTCCGTTGTGAGCCAGCGCCATTTTTCCCTTTATGTGATTAACCACAATTGGCTGCGCGTTGCTGCGGTCGTTTGAGCCGGTAGTGCCGTAGCGTACATGACCTACCGCAATGTTGCCTTCACCCAATTGTTCTATAATTTCGGGTGTAAAAACATCGTTTACAAGTCCCGTATCCTTAAAATCGTTGAAAACACCGTCATCGTTTACCACAATCCCGCAGGATTCCTGCCCGCGGTGCTGGAGTGCGAACAAGCCGTAATACGCAGTGCTTGCAACGTCGCTGGTCTCACCCGAGTATACTCCGAATACTCCGCATTCTTCTCTTAAACTGCTCATTTATGCCTCCAAGTATCAGTCGCCGAAAACTCTTTTCATCATTTCGTTGTATGCGTCTTCAACTCCGCCCATATCGCGGCGGAAACGGTCTTTATCAAGCTTTTCGTTTGTGTCGGCGTCCCAAAAACGGCAGGTATCGGGCGATATTTCATCCGCTAAAACAATCGTGCCGTCTTTCAGTCTGCCGAATTCAAGTTTAAAGTCTACCAATTTAACATTGAGAGAAAGAAAATATTCTTTAAGAATATCGTTAACCTTAAACGCCATAGCTTTTATTTCTTCAATTTCCTTTTTGGTTGCAAGCCCTAAAGCCAAAGCGTGATAAGAATTTATAAGCGGGTCGTGCAGATCATCGTTTTTATAAGAAAACTCAATGGTAGGCTCCGCGAAAACAATTCCCTCCTCCACGCCGTAGCGCTTTGCAAACGAGCCTGCCGAAATATTGCGGATTATAACCTCAAGCGGAACGATTGATACCTTTTTAACCACCGTTTCGCGGTCGTTAAGCTCCTCAACATAGTGCGTGGGAACACCGTGCTTTTCAAGCAGGCGGCAAAGATAATTTGACATTTTGTTATTTATAACGCCCTTGCCCGATATTGTGCCTTTTTTAAGCCCGTCAAGCGCGGTGGCATCGTCTTTATAAGATACTATCACCAAATCCGGGTCATTTGTAGCAAAAACCTTTTTTGCTTTGCCCTCATACAGCTGTGTTGTTTTTTCCATTTTGAATTCCTCCGTTAATTAAATTCTTTTTCTATTGCCGCATTTTTTTCAAGCACCTTTTCTGCATCGGCTTTGCGCTTTGCGGCGAGTTTTTCGGCAAGAGCACTGTCGGATATGCTTAAAATTTCTATGCATAACAAAGCGGCATTGACCGCGCCGTCGATTGCAACCGTGGCTACGGGAATACCCGAAGGCATCTGCACGGTTGAAAGCAGTGCGTCAATACCGCCTAAATTACCCGATTTTATGGGTATGCCTATTACCGGCAGTGTAGTATTTGCGGCAATAGCCCCTGCCAAATGCGCTGCCATACCCGCTGCAGCTATAACGGCACCGAAGCCGTTTTCGCGCGCTGCCTTGCTGAAGTGTGCCGCCTCCTCGGGCGTGCGGTGAGCCGAGAAAACGTGTATTTCAAACGGCACTCCGAACGCCGACAGGGTATCCGCCGCTTTTCTTACAACCGGCAAATCGCTGTCGCTTCCCATAATTATCGCTATTTTCTTCATTTTATCCCCTCCGAAATCAAAAAGGGCACACTTACCCACCAGATGATAAGTGTGCCCAGACGGTCGGCATTCAAGCTTTTCGGTTCATGTGGTGCTCCACTTATCCGTCAGTTCCGAAAAGCCTTTTTCGTATGACTTGATTATATCATATCGGCGTCAATCTTGTCAAGCGGCATTTTGAAGATCTGACACAAACAAAAGGCACAGTGAAACACTGCGCCTTAAGCTAATTAAAATTAATCCTTTTTGAAGAAATTGATTACATCGCTGTAGCTCTCGTCATCATCGGCAGAGCTGTTGCCGAGGAGAGAAGCCAAATCGTTGTTCTTTTCCTCTTTCTTATCGTCACCGAGACCTGTTGCAACAACGGTAACACGGATAGTATCCTCCAGTGTATCGTCAAGCTGCGCGCCCCAGATAATGGTAGCGTCCGGGTGAGCCATATCGGAAATGATGGAGGAAGCAAGCTCAACCTCTTCAAGACCGATATCATCGGAACCGGTAATGCTGATGATTACGCCGCGCGCATTTTCCATAGAGGTTTCGATAAGCGGGCTGCTGATAGCCGCGCGTGCTGCCTGCTCCGCCTTATCGCGGCCGGTGGCAACGCCGACGCCCATGTGGGCATAGCCGGCATCCGACATAATTGACTTAACATCCGCAAAGTCAAGGTTAACAAGCGCGGTAACATTAATAAGCTCGGAAATGCTCTGAACGCCCTGACGGAGAACATCATCGGCAATGTCGAAAGCATTCTTAAAGGTAATCTTCTGCTCGGAAACGAATTTAAGACGCTCATTGGGGATAACTACCAAGCTGTCAACACATTCCCTTAAAGCGGCAATGCCGGATTCGGCCTGTGTCATGCGCTTTTTGCCCTCAAATCCGAAAGGCTTTGTAACAATACCTACGGTCAGTATTCCGAGCTCCTTGGCAATGGAAGCCACAACGGGAGCAGCTCCCGTACCTGTTCCGCCGCCCATGCCTGCGGTTATGAAAATCATATCGGCAGTGCGAATAGCCGCGGTGATTTCATCGCGGGATTCTTCAGCAGCAGCTCTGCCGTTATCGGGATTGCCGCCTGCGCCCATGCCGGATGTGGTCTTTTCACCTATCTGAATTTTCTGATTGGCTTTTGATTTAATAAGAGCGGCTTTATCGGTATTGATAGCGATAAACTCAACGCCGCGAACGCCTGCGTCTACCATGCGGTTTACTGCGTTTCCGCCGCCGCCGCCTACGCCTACAACTTTAATTTGAACTACGTTCTCTTGATCTTCTGCTACTTCAAATGGCATTTTGAATTCCTCCGTATTTATGTAAATTGGATATTATACTTACTCACTTAAAGATAATAACATATCTGATTTCAAATTTCAACACTTTTTATTACATTCCTGTAATTTTTTTTAATTTGTTCAAAATTTGCGGTTTTTATCCCCCCGAAGCCGCCGAAACAAAGCTTCCTTCTGTATTTGAGGGAGTCCACATGCTCAAATTTATTTTACCCGCCGCCGAAGCGTCCATATTTTTCATCATACCCGATAAATGCGCGAATTTTTTGTCTATGTAATTCGATGTTCCGAGATTTACGGTGAATCTGCCGTCAACGCCTAATGTAATAGCAAGCTCGTCCGTAATATCAACCCGTGTGACGCGGATTCCCGTTTTTTCGGCGTTTTCAAAAATTTCGTTTAATGTATTTTCGGTCTTTTCCTTGGCAAAGGTGAGCTTTCTGCCGACCTTTAAGGTAAGCCCGCCCGCGCTGATTTCGGGTATGCCCTCGGGCTTTTCATCGGTTTCCGAAAGCACCCGTCCCGATTTACTCACGGGGTAATATTTATCCCCCGATAAATAGCAGACATATTCCTCTGCGTCGGTTACCTTTATTGTGAATGTCGCAGGCAGGCTGCGCTTTACGGTTATTTTTTCGATATACGGCAGCTTGCGTTTAAGCTTTTCATCGTTAACGGAGGAAACAAACAGATTATCGCCCTTTTTTATACCGGACGCGGCGATTATCTCCTCTGCGGAATATTTACTGCTGCCGGAGGCGGAAATACTTTCTATTTTGAAGAAAACGGTAAGCGAAAGTATAACTCCTGCTCCGACAGCCAAAAGCAGCAATAAAACAAGAAAAATCTTAATTCTTCGCCTTCGTATTTTTCTTTGCCGTGCTTTTCTTTTTCTTAAAAATTCATCATCCCTGTTTTCGGTATTCAAAAAAATTTCACCTCTTATAGCTTATATCCGCCCCGAGTGATGACAAACGCTCGGTGATTTTTTCATATCCGCGCTCAATGTGGTGCGTATTTCCTATTTCGGATGCTCCGTGCGCTTTAAGCGCCGCCACCACAAGCGCAGCTCCACCGCGCAGATCCGTTGCCTTGGCATGCGCTCCCGAAAGCTCGCCTACGCCCTCTATTACGGCGGTCTTGCCCTCTGTCTTGATTTTTGTGCCGAAGCGGTTTAACTCATCTATATATCTGTAACGGTTTTCAAAAATGTTCTCCACGAAAACCGATGTGCCCTCGGCAGAAGCCAGCATTGCGACCGCAACAGGACCTGCATCGGTCGGAAAGCCGGGATAGACAAGACTTCTCAGGGTAGGAATTCTGTGAAGGCGTTCGGGGGCAGATAAGCGCAAGCCCTTTCCGCTCACCGAAATATCGCACCCGCACTCGCGAAAGCTCCAAAGCAGCGACACCATATGCGGCGGCATGACATTTTCAAGCTCTATTTCCCCGCCGGTCACCGCGGCGCACGCCATATATGTTGCGGCGACTATGCGGTCCGGTATTATAGTATGCTCTGTGCCGCCGAGCCGCTTTACGCCCTCTATCCGCACGGTATCCGATCCGCAGCCCGATATCCTTGCACCCGCGCTGTTCAAAAAATCGGCAAGGTCGCTTATCTCCGGCTCCTTCGCGGCGTTGTGGATAACTGTAACGCCCGCTGCCACAGCGGCGGCGAGAATTATATTTTCGGTCGCCCCAACGCTCGGGAATCCCAAATGTATTTCCGCGCCGTGCAATCCGTTTTCGGCGGTGCACTTTAAATAGCCGTGTTCCTCGGTTATTGTAACGCCCATTCTTTCCAGCGCCGACAGGTGCAGATCAATAGGTCTCGGTCCCAATTCACAGCCGCCCGGGCTGCTTATTACCGCCCTGCCCATTCTGCCTATGACCGCACCCAAAAACACAACGGACGAGCGCATTTCACGCATAAGGCTGTCGGGAATATCATACTCTGAAATACCGGAGCTATCAACAATAACGGCGCCGCCCTCTCTTCGGCATTTACACCCCAAATGCTCAAGAATTTTAAGCGAGGTTTCAACATCCGACAGCATCGGGCAGTTATGTACTACGCTTTCCCCGCCGCAGAGCACCGTGCCCGCAAGCACCGGCAAAACGCTGTTTTTCGCACCCTGAACACTCACCCTGCCGGAAAGCCTTTTTCCGCCGTTTATTATTATTTCTGACATCCCGTCACCCTCTCGCAATAAAAACTGTTCTCACAGTTCATACTATGCGAAAGTGCGAAAAGTGTCACGCCTCGGTATATAGGCTGACGAGAGTTAAACTCATTACGCCTACAAACAATAATTTTTTGCTTTTTCTTGTCTCATCACTTGTAATACGTTAGTATTACTGCGTTCTTCGTCTGCACCCTTTCAAAAAATTATTTGTTTGTAAGGTCGAAGAGTTTCTCTCAACCGCCTTTTTCCGAAAGGCGAAGCGTGAAATTTGCAGTAAGGCTGTCGCCTTACAAAAAAAAGCGCAAGCAAGGCGGTAAAAGG
>URNB01000089.1 GCA_900549055.1 uncultured Oscillospiraceae bacterium | reverse complement strand
AGTTAATTAGGGCTTGACGGTACAGCATTGTTTGTGTTACAGTATTCATGACGAATGGTGCTTCCTTTCAGTTGGTGTCGCAACTTTAACTGTAACACAGAAAGCTCCATTCGTCACTCTTTTTTAATCTCTGTAACACATCTATTGTAAACCTACAATATTAAAAGGCTCTGCCCCGGAGCAAGGGTTGAAAATGGACTGGCAATTCACGGCGGCAGCGCCGATAAATCAAGAAAAGCAATAGAGGAATGGGTGAAGTAATTATGAAAAAGGTTACGGCAGGAAGAGAAGCACTGGGCGAATTCGCGCCTAAATTTGCAGAGCTTAACGACGATGTGCTGTTCGGTCAGGTATGGAGCAGGGAGGATAAATTGTCTTTGCGCGACCGTTCGCTTGTCACGGTGACGGCGCTTTTGTCACAAGGGCTTTGCGACAGCTCCTTTGAGTATCATTTGAAAACCGCAAAGTAAAACGGAATTACCAAAGCCGAAATTGCGGAGATAATAACCCATGCGGCGTTTTATGCGGGCTGGCCTAAGGCGTGGGCGGCTTTCAGGCTTGCAAAAAATGTGTGGAATGATGAAGCCGACGCCGAAAGCGAAAAGCAGGCGCATGCAAATTCAATGATCTTCCCCATAGGCGAGCCGAACGACGCCTTTGCCAAGTATTTTATAGGTCAAAGCTATTTGGCGCCGGTATCTAAAAGTCAGGTAGGTGTTTTCAATGTCACCTTTGAGCCCGGCTGCCGCAATAACTGGCATATCCACAAGGCCGAAAAGGGCGGCGGACAAATTTTGGTTTGCATAGCCGGTAACGGCTGGTATCAGGAATGGGGCAAGGAGCCTAAAGTATTAAAACCGGGTGATGTTGTAAACATAGCGCCGGGCGTTAAGCACTGGCACGGCGCGCAGAAAAACAGCTGGTTCTCGCATCTTGCAATAGAGGTGCCTGCCGAAAACGGCGGTACCGAGTGGTGCGAGCCGGTAACGGACGAAGAATATAATAAATTGGGGGAATAAATAATGTTAGGTAATTTTTCTTATTGCAATCCCACAAAGCTTTATTTCGGGGATGATTCGCTTAAAAACCTTAATACCGAGCTTGCAAAGTACGGCAAAAATGTGGTTTTGGTGTACGGAGGCGGCTCGATTAAGAAAAACGGAATTTATGATGAGGTAATGAAAATCTTAAAGGACTGCGGCAAAAGCGTTGCCGAGGTTGCGGGAGTAATGCCCAACCCTACGCTTGAAAAACTTTACGAGGGCGTAAAAATTGCGCGCGCGCATAACGCTGACTTTATTTTGGCGGTTGGCGGCGGCTCTGTGTGCGATTATTCAAAGGCACTGGCTGTTTCGGTTTACTGCGATGAAGACCCGTGGAAGAAGTATTACATCCGCTTTGAAGAGCCTGCTTGCAGAATAGTACCCATCGCCTGCGTTTTAACAATGGTCGGCACAGGCTCCGAAATGAATGCGGGCAGCGTTATAACAAACAGCGAAACAAAGCAGAAAATAGGTCATGTATTTGCAAGCGAGGAGGTTATGCCGAGATTCTCGGTTTTAAATCCGAAATATACCATGACCCTGCCTAAATATCAAATGGTATCGGGTATATACGATATATTCAACCATATCTGCGAGCAGTATTTCTCGGGTGAGGACGATAACACAAGCGATTATATAAGCGAGGGGCTTATGCGCTCGGTTATACATTCAAGCCTTATTGCAAACGAAAATCCGCAGGATTACGAGGCAAGGAGCAATATCATGTGGTGCGCTGCCTGGGCGCTCAATACCCTTGTCGCAAAGGGTAAAAGCACCGACTGGATGGTGCATATGTTAGGTCAGGCAATAGGCGGATACACAAACGCCACCCACGGCATGACCCTTGCGGCGGTATCGCTGCCGTATTACCGCTATATTATGCCATACGGGCTTTCAAAGTTCAAGCGCTTTGCGGTGAATGTTTGGGGCGTTAATGCCGACGGCAAAACAGACGAGCAGACAGCATTAGAGGGACTCTCTTCAATGGAAGACTGGATGAAGAAATTGGGGCTTGTAATGCACACGGGTGAGTTCGGCGTGACCGAAGAAGACGCGGAGAAAATAGCCGATTTGGTGCTGCCGATGAACGGCGGCTATAAGGCGCTTAATCACGAAGAAATCGTGAAAATTTTAAAGGAAAGCATTTAGTCGGTGAAAAAATGAGTAAAAAAGTTTTGATTTTATCGGGCAGCCCCAGAAAAAGCGGCAATTCCGATTTATTATGCGATGAATTTATGCGCGACGCGATTGACGGCGGCAACGAGGTCGAAAAAATAAGAGTGGCGGAGAAAAAGGTTGCGCCGTGTATCGGCTGCTACTATTGCGCAAAAAACGGCGGGAAATGCGTACAGCCCGACGATATGGCGGAGCTTTTGCAAAAGATGATTTATGCGGATGTTTTGGTTTTGGCGTCTCCCGTGTATTTTTACTCGATTTGCGCACAGCTTAAGGCGGTTATAGACCGCACCGTTGCAAGGTGGACAGAGGTTGAAAACAAGGATTTTTACTACATTGTGACTATGGCGGATACCGCCCTTTCTTCGGCAGATACCACCCTTGCATGCTTCCGCGTCTATGCAGACTGCGTAGAGGGCGCAAACGAAAAGGGCGTTATTATAGGCAACGGCGTTCATGACAAGGGCGAAATCAAAACTCATAAGGCAATGAAAGACGCCTATGAAATGGGCAAAAGCGTTTAAAAAAGAACAAAAAGGCTGCTGCCGTTTGCGGTTTTATCCGCTTGCGGCAGCAGCTTTTTTGTTATTCGGTATTATAGGCGTTTGATTGCAAATTCTCCGCTTTTAAGCTCTGCTTTGTGCGTACCGTCTTCAAAGGTAAAGCCCTCGGGCAAAAGGATTTTTCCGTGCAGCTTTTCAGCCGCGGTTATTTTTAAAATAAACGAATTTTCATCGGTACGCTCCCAATTGATTGCAATTTTGCCGTTCGGCGTATCGTAATGCGCACAGACACTGTTCAGCTTTTCTGGGAAAAGCGGCGCAATATCAACATTCGTCACATCCCTGCCCGTTGGGTTTATTTTTATACCTGCAAGGTATGTATAGAACCATGCCGAAATATCGCCCCAAAAATGGTGATTGAGCGATAACACTCTGCCGCCATCGGGGTAAAAGCCCTCCCAAAGCGTGGTAGCGCCCCGCTTTATCCAGTTGCCGTAGGACGGATAATCGGGTCTTACTATCATATTATAAGCTAAATCCACATGACCGTTTTCGGCAAGCACGCGGTAGAGCACCCTACCGCCGAGCACACCTGTGTAAAAATGCCCGTTTTCATAATCTATATATTTAATGAGCAATTTAAGCGCTTTCGGCTTTTCCTCTTCCGTGAGCAGACCGTAATATATCGCCATTGCCTGCCCCGTTTGGGTGCCGCCCTTAATTTTGCCGGTTTCTTTGTTAAAGAGTTTTTCTCTGAACGCCGACTTTACCCTTTCGGCAAGCGCCAGCGCAAATTGTCTTTGCGGCTGCTGCCCTAATACCTCATACACAAATGCGGATTTTACCGCTATATCGTAAGTCAATATAGTATCGGTCACGGCAAGCGGAGTTTTAAATTCATCCTCTTTAACCCCCGGAGGACACCAGTCGCCCAGCCCTATTTCCATAATCCCGTCTTCTCCGAACCTTGAAAACAGGTAGTTCAAATACCGCATTAACGGAGTTGAGAGCTCCTCCAATATTTCTTTATCGCCACGGTATTTATAGGTGAAATACGGCAGGTTTATTATGACATTATCCCATGCAGGGCCGTTGCCCCAATGATACCCCCAGCCGCCGGTCGGAATAATGCCGGGCAGCTGACCGTTATCGTTCAGCGCCTTGTAAATGCTGCGCATCCACTCTTTATAGCATTTTTCGGGGTACAAATTCAAAAGCATTTGCTCTGCTGAAAGGGAAGCGTCTGCTGTCCAGCCGTTCTTTTCCCTTTGCGGGCAGTCGGTCGGGAAATAATTGAAGTTTGAAATATCCGAACGGACTGCGGCTTCCTGTATTTTGTTTATAATCTCATCAGAGCAGGCGAATTCCCCCGCGCAATCCGGCAGCGAGCTTATTTTAAGGTAGGTAAGCAGGTCTGCGTTCGCCTGCTCCTCGGTTATACCCTCTGCCAGCACATAGCGGAAACCGTTATATATAAAGCTCGGTGTATGGGTCTGATTCCCGTCCTTGCAGATATACTCGCTTTTTTGAACAAAATCCTTTTGAAAATCGCTTTGCTGCGCAAAACGGATATTATCGAGACATAAGCTTCCGTCTTTCAGCCATTCGCCGTAACGCAGGGTAATTTTCTGCCCCGCTTTTGCGTTTACCGAAAGCCTGCAAACGCCGGTATTATTCTCCCCGAAATCGTAAAGCCAGCCGTTTTCACAGCGTTTAACGGAAACAGGCTTTAACTCCCCGTAAATACGAACGGGGTCGGCGGTGCAAAGTCTTTTTTCTCCGCGCGGTGCAGAGGTATTTACCGCGTTCTTAAAGCCTGAATCGTCAAAATCCGCAGTATGAAAATCCGAAATTTCAAGCCTCGCGTCATAATATTCGCCGCAGCGGTAATCATCAAATAATATCGGAGAATCGCAGACCTTAAAGCTTTCATCGCTTTCGATTGCCGTTGTATTTCCGTCCGAATCGGTCATATTAAGCCGTAGGGCAAAGCTCGGCGCGGCGCGCCACGGGGCTTTATCAAAATCCCAAATTGCCCCGCCTGAGTTATTCTGCAAGCCGTTGCCCAAAAGCACGGCGATTATATTTTCGCCCTCGTTTATAAGACCGCTCACATCATAGCGGTCATAATAAATAATATCGTCCGGGTTGCTGATATACGGTGCCAGAAAGCCCTTTGTAATATCCTTACCGTTAAGAAACAGCCTGTAAAACCCCGCCGCACCTATTATAATTTCGGCGGTTTCTGTTTTACCGGCAGTAAATTTTTTTCTGAAAAAGGGCGCGGGTACAAAGTGCTCTATATCCGCGTATTCTGCTCCTGCGGATATAAATGCTTGCGGAAAATCCATTGAAAAGTCTCCTTTTATGCTGTAATAGCTTTCGTTTTTTTGATTTGTAAACAATTTTCATGACCGCCTTATCGCAATCGGAAAAATATTTGCGCGGAATTATAAATTCATCCTCAAAAAAGCTGTAGATCTAGTTGCTGTCGGGTGTAAGTCAATTCCTTTCGGATACCTTTCTTCCGATTATATATACCTCTGCTTCCGTTTTGCCTGTGCTTTGCAGGATACCCTTTTCAGTAAACGGCGGAAGTATCCTTTTGAATATCAAAGGTAAGAACGGTTTCATCGGCATCCGCTGCGGTCGATAGGGTTAAGCAGTCGTTATGGATGCCGTTTTCAAAGCGGTTTTCGGCAATGAAATGCCTGCCGTTATTTTTATAATAAACGCTTTCGGTATCTATTTCAAGCTTTTTTTATTGCCGAGATCTTTGTACCGTAGTAAAAAATCTGACCGTTGTGAAAGCCACCGCCGTCATTTTGCTGGCAGTTCACGCGGTATTCCCGGGCGGCTGAATTTGTTTTTACAAATAAACAAAACGGGTTGTTGTGAACATTATGCTCCGGCAGCCCGGCGATTCGCTTTCCGTGCACGGTTACATAATAGTCCATTGAAGTAAGAAACGAAATATAATTGTTTATATCCGTTATAAGTGATTCTTTCATTTCTGTCACACTAAGGTTATAAAGAAAAATGTAAGCGATTTGCGGTTTTACAAACTTTTCTTGCGGGATTTTGAGGATTATGTTTGCTTGCCAAAACCCCGTCTCACATATTTTTATGCGCCCGATAATCGTTAGGCGTAACGCCGGTGTGTTTTTTAAAAAGCCGCGAAAAATAAGAATAATTTGAAAAGCCTAAAAATTCGGAAATCTGAGCGTTTGTATAGTTGCTGAAAAGGAGCAATTCCTCCGCCTTTTTAATACGCATGTCTATTGCGTACTGCGCCGGAGTTTTGCCCGTGCTCTTTTTAAACTCCCTTATAAGGTAATTTGTTGAAATGGAAAACTTCTTCGCCAATTCGTTAATAATAACCGGGTTTTGCATTGAGGTGTAAAATTCGCTGATGATTTGCTCAATCAGCTCGTTTTTTTCTTTTCTTTGCTTTATTTCGGAATGGAATATCGAGCGGCTTATAAGCCCGAGTATGGATATAAGCAGTCCCGAACAGATCTGCTCATAGCACGGCTCCTGCCTAGTGTATTCGTGACACAGGCGGTACAGCATCTGTTCAATGTCGAGCGTATCGATATTCAGCCTTAAAATATTAATCGAGTTAAGGCGGAGAGCTTTTATTATCGGCGTGCATTGCGTACCGTTGAAATGCACCCAGTAGTTAACGGTATTGTCCTTTTTTTCAAAGCGGTATCTTTGATGCTCGTACGGGTGTAAAATAAATGCCTGCTTTTCATATACGGTATATTCCTTATTCGCTATTGTTATATAACCGATTCCGCGCGCAATATACAAAAGCAAATAATCCGAGCGCCCGTCGGGTCGGTCTATTATATAGTCCTGGTCGGTAAGCAGCAGCGTTCCGCAGTTGTTAACGTGCATAAACGCGGTGGTAGGAATATCTGATGAAAACGAAAGTGGTAAGTATGCCATAATAATATCCCCTTGCTTTCACAAAAATATAATATTTGTGCAGTAATTGGTTGATTTTGTGTATGTACTTTTTCCTTTTGCGTAGTATAATTATAGTGTAAAGAAAAATATTTGTCAATATTTAATATAATTCAGGAGGAGCTGATTATAATGGAAAACATCAATTTAATTCCGCCGTCAGAGGTAGGAAAAGGCTCAAAAATCAAGCTGAATGTCTGCGAGCATGAGGTGGATATGTACTGGAAGGTCGCTATTGAGGTGCTGGAGGTCATAGCCGAAAACAACAAAAAGGGCGAGCCGACGGTTATGATAGTGCCTTACGGCCCGTTAGGCCCCTATGCGAGAATAGCCGAGCTTGTAAACAAATACCGAGTATCGCTTAAAAACTGTGTGTTTATCAATATGGATGAGTACCTTAAAGACGAGAAGACCTATATTGATAAGGACGACCCGCTTTCTTTCCGCGGCGGTATGGAAAGAACATTTTACAGCAAGGTAGACCCGGAGCTTAATGTTCTGCCAGAAAACAGATTTTTCCCCGAGCCGGGCAACGAGGGCAAAATAATGGAAATAATAGATAAATACGGCAAGCTGGATATGGTGTTCGGCGGAGTGGGGATTAACGGACATTACGCCTTTAACGAGCCGCCCGAGCCCGGCGAGAACGTTACGCCCGAGGAATTTGCAGAGCGCCGCACCCGCGTTTTGAAAATAACAAGAGAAACCAAAACGATAAACGCATATATGAACTGCGGCGCAAACCTTGACGCTATACCCAATTGGTGCATAACCGTAGGAATGAAAGAAATTTTCAGGGCGAAAAAGGTGCGCATGTGTATGCCGAGAGACTGGAACGCGGCGGCGCTCAGAAAGGTGCTGCACGGACCTGTAACCGCAAGCGTACCCTGTTCGCTTTTCCAGAACCACCCCGACGCCATGCTTTATGCCGCGGCGGTAGCGCTGCAGTGCCCTGTATCGGAAATCAGAATTTACAATAAATAATGAAAAACCTGCTTATAAAAAACGCGGCGGTCGTTTTTCCGGACAGTATTAAACATTCATGCAATGTTTTAACCCTAAACGGCAAAATATCCGACTGCGATTTTAGGGGCGATCCACCCGAAAATACCGAAATAATAAATGCCGAGGGAAATTATCTTTTGCCGGGATTTATTGATATACATATTCACGGCGGCGGCGGAGCAGACTTTATGGACGCCACTCCCGAAGCGTTTGAAACGGCGGTAAAGTCCCATTTGCAGCACGGAACAACAACGCTTGTTCCCACCGCAATGTCGGCTTCGGAAAAGGATCTCACGGCGTTTTTAAAAACCTTTAAGAGCTTTCGGAAAAACAGCAAATACGGTGCTCTGACTCCGGGTGTTCATTTAGAGGGGCCGTATTTTTCGGGAGCTTCGGCTAAAAGCGGCGGCGCGCAGCCGATGAATATATTGCGGCTGCCCGATATGAACGAGGTTGAAAGGCTTTTGAAAACAGCCGACGGCGATATTCTCCGCTGGGACGCTGCCCCTGAATTACAGGGAGCAGATGAATTTGCGCGCTGTATGACCGATAACGGAATACTTTGCGCAATAGCCCATTCAAATGCCGATTCCGAAGAGGCGCAGCGGGGAATTGACTGCGGATTTTCGCATGTGACCCACTTTTATAACGCCGTTACGACCTACCATAAAGAAGGACAGACGGTATATGGCGGTATTGTGGAGGCGGCATACCTTAATTCGGGCGTGACGGTCGAGCTGATATGCGACGGTAAGCACATTCCGCGAGATATTTTAAGGCTGGCGCTTAAAATTAAAGGCGTAAATTCCGTTGCGGCAATAACCGACGCCATGCGGATTTCCGGAACGGATATGAAGTTTGGCAAGCTCGGAGGTCTTAAAAACGGCACTGACGTTATTGTGGACAGCGGAGTTGCAAAGCTGCCCGATATGTCCTCATTTGCGGGGAGCATTGCCACAATGGACAGGTGCTTAAAGGTTCTCTGCCTTGATTACGGAATATCCCTTACCGACGCGTCGGTAATGCTTTCGGGTACGCCCGCAAGGCTTTCGCGGCTCGGAAACACAAAGGGCAGAATACAAAACGGTATGGACGCGGATATGGTGCTTGTAAACCGTGAAATGGCAGTTACGGGCGTTATATCAAACGGAAAGGCCGTTAAATAAAGGATTGCTTTCCGATATTAGTGAGCTGCCGTATACACGGCGGCTGCAGTCTGTCGAATAACCCTAAATTTCAAGCGAGATTTAGGGTTATGAGTTTTGTT
>URNB01000088.1 GCA_900549055.1 uncultured Oscillospiraceae bacterium | reverse complement strand
TTTTTAACTAAAAAAGCCAGACCTACTTTGTAGATCTGACTTTTTCAGTGACCTTGAATATTCAAGAGTTTTTCTATGTGTTCCATATTGTGAAACAAAGATGGCTGGGGCGGCGAGATTCGAACTCACGAATGCAGCAGTCAAAGTGCTGTGTCTTACCGCTTGACGACGCCCCAATATCGGAAACCGACAAGTAGGATTATACCATATCGGCTTCCGCTTTGCAAGTGTTTTTTATAAGGTTATGCTTAACGGGGGCTTACAGCCTTATTCGACCGTTACGGATTTTGCAAGATTGCGAGGCTTATCGATGTCGCAGCCGTTGTAAAGCGCCACATAATAGGCGTAAAGCTGGAAGGGGACTACCTCTAAAGAAGCTAACAGCAGCGGGTCGATTTTCGGGATGTAAATAACGCTTTCAGCCTCTTTTGCTATTTCGGCATGCCCAACGGTGGCGCAGGCTAAAACGCGCGCACCGCGCGCCTTTACCTCTTTAATGTTGCTGAGCAGCTTATCGAAAAGCTCCTCATATGCGGCAAGGGCAATAACGGTTCTGCCCTCCTCAATAAGAGAAATAGTGCCGTGCTTTAATTCGCCTGCGGCGTAGGCTTCGGAATGAATGTAGGATATTTCCTTTAATTTGAGCGACGCCTCAAGCGATACCGCGTAATCAATATTTCTGCCGATGAAGAAAAGCGATTTAGGGTCGCCGCAGTGCTTTGCCGTTTCCTTTATTTGCGGCTCTGCTAAAATTACCCGCTCGGTAAGCTCGGGCAGCATTAAAATATCGTCGAATATTTTTTCAAGCCGCGCGCTGTCGGCGGTTTTAAGCAGTCTTGCTGCCCAAACCGCAAAGAGGTAAAGCACCGATAGCTGCGTGGAATAGCCCTTTGTGGTGGCAACCGCAATTTCAGGACCCGCCCAGGTGTAAATAACGTCGTCTGCCGCGTTGGCTATTGAGCTGCCCACAACATTTACTATTGCGAGGGTGTGCGAACCGCGCTTTTTCGCCTCTTTGAGCGCGGCAAACGTGTCAGCCGTTTCGCCCGACTGGCTTATTATTATTGTAAGGGTTTTATTGCCCGTTATGGGGTTGCGGTAGCGGTATTCACTGGCGTAATCCACAGCCGTGGGTATGCGCAAAAGCTCCTCAAAAACATATTTGCCCACCATGCCTGCGTGATATGCCGAGCCGCAGGCAACAATATCTATTTTTTCTATAGTCTTCAGCATTTCGGCATTCAGCCTTAAGCCCTCAAACACAATTTCTCTGCCGTTTATCCGGCTTTCGATCGTCTGTTTGACGGCGGCAGGCTGTTCCATTATTTCCTTCATCATAAAGTGGTCGTACCCGCCCTTTTCCGCAGCGGAAACATCCCAGTTAATAACCGCGGGTTCGCGGTGCAGCTCGTTTTTATCGCCGTCATAAAGCTTAACGCCGCGGGGGGTCAGCACGGCAATTTCGCCGTCCTCAATGTACATAATATCCTTTGTGTGGGATACTATCGCCGTAACATCCGAGGCAATGTAATTAGCGTCGTTCGACAGCCCCAATATCAGCGGGCTGAATTTGCGCACGGCTATCAGCGTATCGGGGTAATCGGTGCAGATAATACCCAGCGCATATGAACCCTCAAGCCTTTTAACGGTTTTGGCAACCGCTTCGAAAAAGTCGCCTGTGTAGCAGCGGGCGAGAAGCTGCGGTATAACCTCTGTGTCGGTCTCGCTTTTAAATTCCGCACCGTCCGCCTTTAACTCCTCGCGCAGGGCGACATAATTTTCAATGATTCCGTTATGCACCACGGCGAACTTACCATTGCTGCTTGTATGAGGGTGAGCGTTTTTATCCGACGGGGCGCCGTGAGTCGCCCAGCGGGTGTGACCTATGCCTGTGGTGCCGTGTATATCCTTGCCGCCGTTCGTTTTTTCTGTAAGATTTTTAATTCTTTCGGTAGTTTTGCACACCGTCAAATTATTATCGTTAAGTACCGCTATTCCGGCAGAATCGTAGCCCCTGTATTCAAGTCTTTCAAGACCCTCAAGCAAAAATCCCGCCGCCTGTGTTTTACCTGTAAATCCAACTATTCCGCACATAAAAATACACCTTTCCGCAGCAGTACGGAAAGGCGCAGTTATCCCTTGTAAGCATATGAAAACAAGCCGAAACAGGCGGGTGTTAAAAGCCCGTCATTTCAGTTGACTGCCGTCCGTACATGCCGACGCATAAATATTTTTTTCTGACATAGCAGCGCGTCTCTGTTTCCGGAATTACTCCCGGGGTTTAAACGCGTGTTTACGACATGCCTGCCGTGGGACATCCGCCGAATATTTCGATGCTCCCCATCCTCGTCAACCGCTATGCCATATGTACGGTCCCGGCGCTTCTGTTAATGATAAAAACGGTTTTTTCTCCTTTAAATTATTTTATGGCACAATGATCCGTTTAATTCATTTTACGCTAAACAAAAATAAAAGTCAATATTTTTATCGGCCGTTTGACAAAGAGGGGTGATTATGGTAAAATTTCAATAAACGGAGGCGTGTGTATGCAACAGATTAAATTCACAAAAATGCACGGTATAGGAAACGACTATATATACATTAACTGCTTTGAACAGAAAATAGACGACCCGCAGACGCTCGCTCGGCGTATGTCGCCAAGGCGAACATCGGTCGGCAGCGACGGACTGATACTTATCTGCCCATCAGACACAGCGGACGCAAAAATGCGGATGTTCAATATGGACGGTAGCGAGGGCAAAATGTGCGGCAACGGAATACGCTGCGTGGGGAAATATCTTTACGATAACGGCATCGCAAAAAAGAATGTTATAACGGTTGAAACCTTAAGCGGAATAAAGTCCCTTGAAATCGAGGCGGAAAACGGGGAAGCAAAATTTGTGACGGTGGATATGGGTAAGCCTGTTCTGTCACCGCGGGATATTCCCGTAATTTTTGACGGTGAGCGTATGGTAAACGAGCCGCTGCAGGTAATGGGAAAGGAATACCGCATAACCGCAGTATCTATGGGCAATCCTCACGCGGTGGTTTTTTGCGATGAGGTACAGGGGCTTGACCTTGAAAAAATAGGGCCTTTCTTTGAAAACGCACCGATATTTCCCGAACGGGTAAATACCGAATTTATACGCATTATAAGCGGCGCCGAGCTTGAAATGCGGGTGTGGGAGCGCGGAAGCGGCGAAACCTTTGCCTGCGGTACAGGTGCCTGTGCGGCGGTGGCTGCGGCGGTGCTGAACGGGCACTGCAAGCGCGGCGAGGAAATAACCGTGAAGCTTAAATGCGGAAATTTAATGATAACCTATGCCGAGAATTCACACATATATATGCGCGGAGCGGCGGAAAAAGTTTATGACGGAGTGTATGAATTATGAGCCTTAATATTAAATTAAACGAAAATTTTTTCAATGTTAAAAAAAGCTACCTCTTCTCGGAAATTGCCAAAAGGGTAAAGGAATATTCCGAAAAAAATCCCGATAAAAAAATAATAAGGCTCGGTATCGGTGATGTCACCCTGCCGCTGCCGCGGGTCGCGGTAACGGCGCTGAAAAAAGCGGCTGACGAAATGGGCAGCGCCGCTACCTTCAGGGGTTACGCACCCGAATACGGCTATGATTTTTTAAGGGAAAAAATAGCCGATTATTACAAGCGTTTTTCAGTCAGCAGAAATTCCGAAGAAATATTTGTATCGGACGGAGCAAAAAGCGATGTCGGCAATATTGTTGATATTTTGGGCGATAACGAAATACTGATACCCGACCCCGTGTATCCGGTGTATCTTGACAGCAATGTTATGAGCGGGCATAAAATAAGCCTTTTAAAGGGCACACGCGAAAACGGCTTTTTGCCCATGCCCGATAATACCGATAAAAAGCCCTATGTTATTTATCTTTGCTCGCCGAACAATCCGACGGGCGCGGTTTACAGCCGCGAGCAGCTGAAAGCTTGGGTCGATTTTGCAAATGAGGCCGGCTCGCTTATAATATTCGATTCGGCGTATGAGGCGTTTATAAGCGGTGATTACCCGCACTCCATATATGAAATTGAGGGAGCGGATCGCTGTGCCGTTGAAATCTGCAGTTTTTCAAAGACTGCCGGCTTTACGGGAACGCGCTGTGCCTGGAGCGTATTCCCCGACAAGCTGACGGTGGGGGATACAAAGCTTTCGGCGCTTTGGTCGAGACGACAGGCGACCAAATTCAACGGCGTGCCGTATGTTGTGCAGCGCGCTGCGGAGGCGGTTCTGACCGATGAGGGTATAAAGGAATGCAAAGCCCTTGTGGAATACTATATGGAAAACGCGCGCATAATAGCTGCGGCGCTTAAAAACAGCGAAATCGAATTCGTAGGCGGGGAGAATTCTCCGTATTTGTGGCTTAAATGCCCGAAGAATATGGGCTCGTGGGAGTTTTTTGATTATCTGCTTGAAAGCGCGCAGCTTGTGGGAACGCCGGGCGCGGGCTTCGGAGAGGCGGGCGAGGGCTATTTCCGCCTGACCTCCTTCGGAAGCCGCGAAAACACCCTTGAAGCGGCAAAGCGTATAGATGCTCTTTTCGGAAAAAACTGATATTTTTGCCGATTCCGCGCATTATTCGGGAGAACCTTGCACAATACAGCATTTGACATTTGCAGATAATTTTTTTCGATAAAATACAAAATATTTGTTGCAATTTGTGCTATTGAGTGGTATAATGCGAATGTATCCTGACAATGCGGAAGGGAAGTGACGCCTAATGTACAGAACGCACGGCAGTAAAATTTTATCTGTCTGTGTAATTGCAATCACGCTGCTTTGCGCCCTGATGATAAAGGCTGATTTCCTTGTTGAAAGCTATTTCGATTATCACAATTCGGTTACCGAGTCTTCCTACGAGCCTGCAGATATGGAGCAGGTCAGGGCGGCTTCGCCTTATCGAATTGCGCCGCTCTCCTCAAGTAATTACTATAACCATAAAATATCGCTGTGTGAGCGAAAAGCACCTGTGCTTCATGACGCTCTTATTGCAATCGTAAATGAAATTAAAAATTCCGATACATATCAGCTGCTTTCGGTACTTGCCGAAAACAACAAGGAGATTTTATACGATATTATAATATGTCTGGGTCGATATTTGTCCTGAAAATTACTTCTTTGCATAAATACCGAAAAATGTGAAGGGAGTAACAGCGTTGGTTAACAATCGGGAAAGCACATATTTTTTAATAACGGTTAAAGAAGAGGAAATGCTGCGGCAGATAAGAGAGCTCTCGGAGGCAGACCGAAAGGAAATTGAAAGAAGATTTTTGGAAATTGCCGTTAAATACGCTGAGTGGAGTAAATAACGCATTGCCGGCACCTCTTAGAATTAAAACCGAATTTTCAACTGCGGCTCATACCGGGCTGCGGTTGATTTTTGTTTATGAGCCGGCGACTCAATTATAACTAAACCGTGGTTTACTATACAACATGATATTATATAAAATCAGCCTGTTGCTGTCGGAGAAACCGATAACAACAGACTTTTTCTTTAGCTGTTCTGCGTTAAATATCCGCCTCATAAGGTATACATTTTGAGACGGAAACGTTGTAAACCGCGGGGAAAACTGCATTTACATATTGTCATTGAAATAACTTTATAAAGGGGGAAAAGAAACAATGACAAACGGCAAATCTCTTAAACGGGCGTTGCTTTCAAGCGCATTTTCACTTATAATCTGCGTCGCAATGCTCATAGGAACCACCTTTGCATGGTTTACCGACACCGCATCTACTGCGGTAAACAAAATTCAGGCAGGAAATTTAAAGGTCGATATTGTCGATAAAAACGGCAATTCCCTTAACGGGAAGAGCCTCAACTTCAGGGATGTCAATAACAAAACCGACATTCTGTGGGAGCCGGGCGCAAAGTTTAACCTCGATTCCTTTAAAATCGTAAACAAGGGAAATCTTGCGCTTAAGTACAAGGTAATAATCAGCGGTATCAACGGCAGTGCAAAGCTGCTTGAGGCTATCGACTTCACCGTTAAAATCGGTGATGCCGCAGAAGCTGCTCTTGCTGATTGGGAGGGCGTTTTGCTGCCCGATGGCGCAGCCGCTGCCGATACCATGCCCGTAAAGGAAACAAAGCTTATCACAATTTCGGGCAAAATGCGCGAGGATGCAGGCAATGAATATCAGGGGCTTTCTATCGGCGGTATAGGTATCACGGTTCTTGCAACACAGTACACCTATGAGAACGACAGCATTGGCAACACCTACGACAGGGAAGCCGCTTACAAGGGAACACAGGAATTCACAAGCGGTACACATACGCTGGGTAACGGCGGCATAGGTCTTCAGTCCGATGATATAGCCGTAAAGGCAATCGGTGCCGATACAAAGCTAACCATCACAGGCGGATACTATGACGGCGGCGAAGGCGGAAACAATATATGCGTTGCGGCTGCAAACGGTGCGGAGGTCGTCATAAAGGACGGCACATTTACAGTCGGCGGAGACGCAACCGGTCTCGGCAACTCCGTTATCTACTCGGTCGGCGGAAATATCACTATAGAGGGCGGATTCTTCTATACCGAGCACAGCTATCGCGGCAAATATTATGTGCTGAATCAGCAGAACAGCAACCCCGGCACACTCACCGTTAAGGGCGGCACATTTGTCAACTACAATCCTGCCAATGGCGACGATTACCTCGGCGGTAACTTTGTAGCGGACGGCTACACCGTAATCTCAAAAACCAAAGCAAACGGCGATGTTTGGTATACAGTCGTTGCGGAGAAAAAATTCTCCACTGTTGAGGAGGCTTTCTCGGGTGTTGATTTCGGCTACGGCACTACATCGAGCGAGCCTGTCAGCATTGACGGCAAGGGCGTTACCGTTATAGAAAAATGGACAGACGCTTGGGTAAGCTCTGACACAACGATCAAAGGCGTGACCTTCAAAAACGGCGCTGTTTTCTCGACCAAGGACGATAATGTTACCGTAACTCTTGAAAACTGCACATTCTACGCCTGCGACCAGAGCAAGCTTACCTACAACGGCAACAACAGCCTTACAAACAGCGGCGCGGGCATGTGCCTGAATCTTGAAAAATCCGCTAATACGGGCGTAAAATTCATCGTTAAAAACTGCACCTTCATAGGTGAGAACGATAAGACCCTTTCTGCAGAGGGTCCGAGATATAAAGGCGACGGCACCCAAGACGGCACAAAGAAGCGCGGTCACGCAATTGCACTTGATGCAATCTGCGGCGGCGGAACAGGCATGCTGGATTCTATGCTTATTGACGGCTGCGTTATCGACGGCGTACGCGGCAACGCCATTCAGTTATACGGCAAAACCGGTGATATCACCATTAAGAACACCAAAATCAATTCATGGGCGGTTAACAACACCGGCATTGGCTATGCGGCGCGCGGCAGCTTCGGCACTACCGGTTCAAGAACGCTTACTTTAAGCGATGTATACTTCGGCTTGGACGAAATCTCGGGCAATACCGAATTCGGTCATGTTAAGGTCGGCGCTTTCTCCGGCAATACCGACGGCACAAGAAAAGCCGGAACATATTAATCTACACATATTCGGAAGTTATTTTTGATTTCACGGCTCTCCCCCTCTGCCGCTTCGGCAAAGAGGAGAGCTTTCGTTTATATGCGCATTGACAATTGCACGCATGTAATGTTATACTTTATAAAACAGGAGTTTTGGGAGGAAAACAATGCTTTTGAAAATAATAAGGATAATTTTACTGCTCTTTTCGCTTTACGGCTATTCGCAATATCTTTATTCAAGATTGAAGCTTAAAGCCGAGCTTATTATGCCGATGCTTTTAAGCTTTTTCGGCTCGGCAATATTTCTCGGGGGGCTTTTAAACATAACAAAGGAGACTGCCGCGGTTATTTTCCTTTTGGGTGTTATACTGTGTGCGGTTTCCGTAAAGCGACGATACAGCCCGTCGGGTCTTATTACGGGCGGTACGGTCATATGCGCAGCGGCTCTTGCAGCCCTGCTTGCTTTTACCTACGGCACAAAATTAATGGGGTATGACAATTTCAGTCAATGGGGAACGGTAGTCCGCCTGATCGTTACCGAAAACCGATTCCCGAATTTTGAGGATACGGTGATATACTTCCAATCCTACCCGGTCGGCAGTGCTTCGCTGATCTATTATTTTGCCAAAATAACCGGAATACGGAGCGAATGGTTCTTTATTTGGATACAGCAGGTCGCAACGGTGTGCTCTGCCTGCAGTATATTTGCCCTTTGCCGCAAAAAGCGTCCGATAGAATATTTATCGGCTTCTGCTGCCGTTTTCTGTATTCTGTTCTGCGTTCTTAATATTACCGCCGGGCTTCAGGTGGACGCGCTGCTATCCTGTCTCGGCATTGCGGGAATCTCTGTTTGCTTTTATTACAGGGAAAGCCCCGAAACCGCGCTTTATGCAACCATACCCATAAATATATTTTTACTCGCGGTGAAAAACAGCGGTGTATTTTTTGCGGTGATAATTTCGCTCTTCTGCCTTCTGCGGATAATTAAATGCTGCGGCTTTATGGATGCGTTGTCGCCTAAAAAGATTTTTCCGCTTTTATCGCCCTTCGTCACACTGCTGCTTTGGGATAAGCATGTCGCCTTTTCCTTTTCGGGAGGCATGACCGCAAAGCATTCCATGTCAGCGGAGAATTACTCGCAGGTATTTTCCGAAAAAACTCCCGAGCTGATTTCGCAGATTACGCATGACTTTTTAAAAAAGGTCTTTTCACTCGATAATGCCTTTTTTATAATTCTTATCGCACTGCTTGCGTCTCTGCTGATTGTTAAAATATTCAGGCTGACCGTGCCGCTGTGCGGTGAGGCGGCGGTCTTGATTATAGGCTCTTACACGGCTTATCAGCTCGGAAATTACTTTATGTATATTTTTTCAATGCCGAATTACGAAGCCTCGATACTTGCAAGCTATGTGCGTTATCACATGACTATAATGGCTTTTTCGGCGGGTCTGCTTTG
>URNB01000087.1 GCA_900549055.1 uncultured Oscillospiraceae bacterium | reverse complement strand
TTGCGAAAGATTAAGGGGTAAAAGCGGATTGCGGGTTCTGTTTTCAAGCTGTGAGTTTTCAAAAAGAATATCTAAGCTGTCCGACGCTTTTAATTGCTCGGCTAATTCCTCAACGTCAAAAACCGAGCCTTTAAAATACGGTACGGCCGTTTCCTTAACAGGCAGCGAATACAGCCCTTTTGGTACGGTATCTATAAGCGGAATATTTTCTGGGCGCAGGCAGAGCTGCTCTATCCTTGCGGCGGTTTTATCCGCCGTGCGCTTTTCGGCCCGTATTCCGAAAAATACAATTTGTTTGTACTTTTTAAACTCGCCGGCACGGAATCTGAATACCGAAAGGTTTTTGTAATAGGTCGCCAGCGTTCGGCATACGGAGCTGTCGGCTCTATGATACGGAATAATATATACAAGCAGTCCGCCCCGCATCAGCAAAGGCAGAGTATCCGAAAGGAACGCGCGCTCCATACGTCTGCCGCCGTTCTCGCCGGGGCAGGAAAGGTAGGGCGGATTTAAAAGCAGCGCATGAAATCTGCCGAACGGTACGGACGAGTGAAAAAAGCTGCCGAGTCTTGCGTTGTTCAGATTTTTCTGCGCCGTATGCCCTCTGCTTTCGTCAAGCTCTATACCGTAGGTTGCCGCATTTTCATTTTCGGCAAAGGCCTTAAGCGCCAAGCCCTCTCCACAGCAGGGGTCTAAAATATTTACCTGCGTTTTAGGAAAATTGATAGCTTGCTTAATAAGCCTTACATGCTCCTCATCGGTAGGAAAGTATCCCATCTTAATACGGTTCATAAGATGTGCCGCAGCTTTTGCGTCAATGCCCGCCTTATCCGGCAGCATATCCGCAAAGGAATAAAGCGCGGATATTAAGGCGGGGTAATTGCCGCTGCCTAAATAATCAAAGCGCTTTAAGCCGTCAAACAGCTTTAGTGCGGTTCGGTACAGCTCGCCGCTGTCATATTCCGCAACGGAATGCAGCAGGCTCGAAAATTCGTTCCATAATGCCTTTACCGTAATATGCAGCTCGGATATTGAAGCGCTGTCCCGCTTTTCAAGAAATACGGGATATTCGGCCTTTAAATCATCTGTCAGCCGTTTAAGGCTTGCCTTGCCGTCGGTCAGTTCATCAAGGCAAAAACAACCGTTATTTTCATAATCGCTCATCCTTTACCTCTTTCGCCGTTCGGTAATTTATTCTTTTAAATACCGAACCCGTGTAACCGAAAACGAGAATGTTTTTAAGCGCTTCAAGGCAGGTGTTAAAAACAAGCTCCTGCACATTATCCTCAGCCGTAAGGAAAACTGCTATATATTCGTCCTGACCGTCCAATATAACCTTCATACGGTCGCTTTGGGCAAATACATAAACCCGTCGCTTATCCTCGGTTTCTTCAAAATGCGGGGCTACCCTCAATTCGGGGATAGCGGCTTTTATCTGCGTTCCCAAAAATGCCGTAAACATATCCCAGTCCCTTGTCGGGTTATCTGTTGTAAAGACAGCGCCGTTTGCAACATAAAAGCCGCCGCTGTTCTTTTTGTCCTCTGTACCCGCAGGTAATTCTATGCCGCGCATTTTTCCGTCCTCCTCTTACGCTTTTTTACCGTTTCCGCCCTTGTGGAAATGATTTTAGAGGAAAAGGTTACATACCTTGTGGTAAGGTCGCCCGTCACCAGCAAATCGTAAAGAAAAGAGGTTACGGCGGTAGCTGATGTAAGGTTTGCGGTTACCGACTGCGGGGCGGATACCGCGCGTTCCGCGCAGGAAAGCTCGGTCGGCAGCTTATCCTCAGCCTTTAAAATATCCGGATAAAGCGTGCCTACGGGCTTAAAGGTTGTTCGTCCGTTTTGCCTTACTCCGCAAACCACCTGACCGGTATATTCTCCGTTGCCCGAGTCTATATACACCAAATTATCCGTATTGTAAAATACATTATGGCATATGGCGCGGGATTTGTTATTATCCACGCAGCCGATTAAAATAACACGCTGGGTTTCGGGAATACTGTTATACGGCTGTTTCATAAAATCCGGCCTTACAAGCCCTTTGAGGCGTTCCTCGCTTTCTATATATTCGGGTATATATTCGCACTCTATACCGAAAGCTCCGGCATATCTTTCCGCCAATACCGCCGCCTTATTTCTGCCTATATCCTGCTTAACAAAATTCTGTCGGATAAGGTTTTTAGGCTCGACAATATCCCCGTCGCAAATAATGATACGGTAATTTCTTTTGTCATCCGCAAAGGCTATTCGGTATAGGTGGGGTATTAAATATCCGCCGGTACCGCCTGCTCCCAAAACTATTATTTTTACCGGTGCGGCTGCAGAATACTTCATATCCTTTCCTCCCCGAAAAAGCGTCTTATATGCGGTATTATACGGCGGGGCGTTTCCTCGGCAAACCGTATGTTTTCCTTCCATTCTTTAGGAAAATCACCGAAAAAATTGCCTTCAAAAACCTCTTCGGGCGGCAGGTATATAAACTTACCGGCGCATCCCGCTCTGACCGTTATTTCGGGAAAGGTTCTGTCAAATCTGCCCGCAACGGCATAAAGCCTTGTTTCCTTTTCGTCGTCGTTATCCGTTTCCGAAAAAACGGCGGGCATGGTATTATGGGAATGAAAGTCCACAACGTGGATATATCTTTCGGGGTACGGTTCTTCCGCTTCGCTGTTTACCGCTACGTGGGATATTCTCTGTTTCGGAACCTTTATGATATATTCCTTTTCTTCCGTATCATAGAGAATATGCACCAATACCTCGTAATGCAGTTCATCCGAAATGCTCTTAAAAAAGCCCATAATCTTTGAAAAGATATGAGCGGGTATTTTAGGCAGAGCAGATTCAAAGCTTGGCGTTATGCTTTCAAGCTCCCTGATGTTTTCCGCCGGGGCGGTAAAGCGTCCTATTTCGTTTGTTCTTTGTTCGTACACTCTGCCGTCTTTCGACGGCAGAAGTACAATCGGTTTCTCTGTTTTAAGGGCGTCGGCTTTTGTCAGGCAAAATTCCTTAAAGCCGGACAGCGCCTCACCCTTGCTTTGCGCTTTTTTAAATGCCTTAACGGTACATTCGGGGTTTTTATCCGCGTCCGTTTTTGCTTTCTTAAGCGCGTCCTTAAATGCCTTGGAGTTCTCGATTTCGGCTTTGATTTCGTAAACCTTATCCGAGCCGGGGTTACTTACGCTCTTTGTGGTTTTTCCGTAATTCACCGTCCAGGATATGGTTTTCGAGTCCGAAAGCTCGGGGAAATCCGCCTCATACTTTTGACGCAGATCCTCAAAGGTTGCGTCCCTGTCCTCGATTTCCTCCTTTACCTTTGCGTAGGAGAATATTGCGGGCTTTGCCGCCAACGCTTCAAGCATACGCTTTTCGCTCTGCTGCTCGGCATTTTTAAGTGCCGCCTCAAACGGGTCAAGCATCGGCTGCTGTTCGGCGACAGGCTGTACCGGCGGTTGTTGAATTACCGGCTCGGGTTGAACAGCCGGAGCCGCGGTAACCGTAGGTTGTACCTGCGGTACGGGCGTGCCGACTGCCTGCTGAATTACAGGCTGTGTCGGGACTTCCGGCTGTGCCGTTTCCGCCTGAACAGGTGGCGCCGCTACCTGTTGCGGTGCCGTCTGTTCCTCGCCCGGCCATACGGCGGCGGGAGTAAACGGCACGCTCTTTGCGCTTGGTGCTTGCTCGGCAGGCACGTTTTCAAAATCGTCCATACTGTCGAGAAAGCCGTTGATGTTGTCTTGATTGTTCATACTTCTGTCTCCTTTTGCGCCGTCCGGGAATAAAAATATCTCAAAGAATTAAATTTACACTGTGAGTTCTTTTAAAGATATTTTTAAGCCTTTTTGACGCGTTTTCTCTATGTAAAAACAAAAAGACCGACCCTCTCTGCTTTAAATACAGAGTTAAGGTCGGTCAATTTTGCAATTACCGAATTTAATTGTCGGGCGTTTTGGGTTGCCCCAAAACGCAAAAAAAGCCGGACTTCTCCCTTTAAGGGAAAAATCCGACCTGTTTCCTCAAACCAATGTCTTCAAAGAGACATCACACTCAAACCTTGTTACATTCATATTATATATGGTATAAGGTGAGTTGTCAACGAAAATTTATTTTTACGCTTTAAAAACTTGACTTTTCTGTGCATTGTGGTATAATATAAGTGAAATAAGGCAAACCGATAGACGGTTAGCCCATTCTTGTGATTAGAAATAAATCGCCAAGTTTGGAACGCTCGGGCGGTTTATTTCTTTTTTGTTATGTTATAAACAAGTGTTATGACACCTATAATGAGTGTTCCGAAAAGGAATAAATCACTATATGTAACCATCAGCACCACCCCCTTATACAGAGGGTGAAAAGATACCCTCTGAAAAAGAGAGCTAACCGTCCACCGTTTAAGGTTCACCTTATTCCGACAATATTATACCATTATATTCATATATTTGCAAGCATAATAAGCACTGTAAAATTTAATGAGATTTTTTTAATAATGGGGGAGGTTTTCTCGGCAGACTATGGATATAGATAGCGCAAAAAAGGCGCTTCACGAACCTTGAAAAATATGCCGAGAGGCATTATAGAAAGCATACCGCAAAACGGCGGGAGAGCGACATTTTAAAAAGTGAAAAGCATAGGTGCGACAACCTTTGCTCGCGAAGATCCCGAAAAAGACACTTGCCGTGGGCTTGGACGGCAAGCGGGCATTCAGTCGGCTCGGTGCGGTATGTCCCTGCGGAGGGGCTTAAATACTCCGTATCAATTATTATAAATCCACAGGTAATTCCCTATTGCACTTATAATTGGAAAAGTCAAATTTGACAAATTTCGGATTTTGTGTATATACTGAATGCAAGCTCTGCAAAGAGCTATGTTGACTGCTGCTCCGGGATACTTACACAAAACCGAAATATTGAAAGGTGATGTGTAAAAATGTCTGAAAAACAAAAAACGGAGCTTAATGCGGAACAGTATTATGCATATAAAAACATGTCCTTTATTGTAAAGCCTGTTTTTCGCGAAAAAGGCAAAACCCTATGCGAACTTCTGCTGCATCTTATAAAGAGAGATGTTGAACATAATTGATTCGTATGCAGTTGACGCAAAGCGTACTGCTTATTTGACTGCGGAACAGGAGGAATTATGAATTGGACAAAAAAGAGAAAAATTTGCTCGGATGTAGCATTCCTTTACGAGCGCTTGTCACGTGACGATGATTTGGAAGGTGAAAGCTACAGCATCGCAACTCAAAAAAAGCTGCTGACGAAGGTTGCAAAGGAAAAAGGATATACGCATATAGTACATTTCTTTGACGACGGTATTTCGGGAGTTACAATGAATCGTCCGAAATTCAACGAAATGATTGAACAGCTGAAGCTTGGTAAGGGCGGAGCCGTTTTTGTTAAGGACCTGTCCCGACTCGGCAGAAATTATATCGAGGTCGGCCGTTTGATTGAAGAATTCTTTCCCGAAAACGGAATCAGACTTGTAGCCGTATCGGACGGAATTGATTCATTTGAGGGAGAGAGCGAATTTGCACCGATAAAGAATTTATTTAACGAATGGTATTCCCGCGATATAAGCAAGAAGAGAAGAATCAGTAACAAAGTAAAGGGTTCTTCGGGTGTACCGTTGGGCGCTCCGCCATACGGCTACAAACGGGATGAAAAAGATCCGAATTATTGGGTTATCGATGAAGAAGCGGCGAGCGTTGTTAAAATGATTGACACCTTGACTCTTTCGGGTTACGGCACAAATCAGATAGCAACAATGCTTTCCGAAAAGATGATTCTTACTCCGACGGCATATGCGGTATCCAAGGGGTACAAAAAACCTTTGAAACAGCATACCGCCGGTCCGTACAGTTGGAATTCCACAACGGTCATAAAAATTCTCAATTTACGGGAATACTGCGGTGATGTCATTAACTTCAAAACTTATTCCATATCGTACAAAAGCAAAAAGAGATTCAAAAATGATCCGGAAGATATGATGATATTCGAAAATGTTCACGAGCCTATACGAGACAGGGTAACATTTGAAAGAATACAGGAAATGCGCGGGAATCTGCGCAGGCGAAATTTGAGCAACGGTGAGCACAATATGTTTTCCGGATTGCTTGTATGTTCCGATTGCGGTTGCAAATTGGGCTATCACTTTAATCAAAAAAATCCGAGTATCAAGTATTTTAACTGTCCGAACAACAATAAAGGCAAACTGAAAAAATGTGTGTCAACACATTATGTGCGCGTGGATTTTTTGGAACAAATCGTCTTGAGTGAAATACGGCGTCTGACACGCTTTGCCGGAAAGTACGAGGAAGAATTCACAAGTGCGGTTACGGCATATTCCAAGACTGTTTTGGAAAGCAATAAGCGAATATGCAGCGGAGAGTTAAACTCCCTTATTTCCCGTAACAGTGAAATAGACAGATTGTTTGAACACCTTTACGAAGACAATGCATCGGGAAAAATATCTGATGAGCGCTTTGCGAAGCTTTCGTCAAAGTACGAATCCGAACAAAAATCTATTTCCGAAAGAGTGGAAGAGCTTAAAAAAGCCTATGATGAAATGGCTAACGAATCAAGTAAGACCGAGAGCTTTATAAGGGCGGTAAAAAAGTATACACGGGTGAAAAAGCTAACCCCCTTAATGCTGAACGAGCTTATTGAAAAAATCGAGGTTTTCCAAACCGAAATCGTTGACGGTAAGAGAACTCAAAAAATAGTTATTTATTATAATTGCATAGGCGCGGTAAGTATTCCGAAGGATGTTCCGGTTCCGAATGTTGAAGTGACATTGGGAACCAGGCAGGGTGTTGAACTAACATACATTTCCGCATAAAAAATGCATGATGTGGGAATCGGTCAAAAAAAGATGTTCTTATAGAAAATGAAATCCTATAAGAACATCTTGAGTGGAGCGGGTGATGGGAATCGAACCCACACGACCAGCTTGGAAGGCTGGGATTCTAGCCATTGAACTACACCCGCGAAGAACAGATATTATATTATCACAAAAGACGGCCGCAGTCAAGATTTTTTTTGAATTTTTCGGAAATTTTCATTTTTTCGCATTTCGGTTCCGCGTAACATCTTTAAAAACCGAGAGCCGTCGCAATTGTTTTTTGAAATTTTGCCGTTTCGGCTATTGACTTTTATAAGTCTTTGTGTTATTATAGCATTGAAGTTAGCCACGCCTAACCAATAGGTGCGGCTTTAACAATCTGTTTCAGTTAGCATATGCTAACCGCTAATGTGGATATCATCCGCTGCGGTTGCAATGGAGGCGATGTATTTTGTCGGAGGAAACAATTATCAGCCAATGTTCACCGACGCTTGCCGGCTTAAAAACCGGAAATATGTTTATATATCCTTACAGCACCGCCGAGGAAATGCGGGTTGCCGTAAGGCGGTGGAACAGAGCTTTTTCCGAAAAGGGGCTGCGCGTTCTGCCGCTTAAATACAACGGCCGCAGCGCGCTGATATATCTTTACAGGCCGTCCATGCTGTCAAGGGATCTGCAGAACAAAACGGCATATAATATTCTCACAAAGTGCGGCTACGGCTTTCGCTCACCTGAGACCTGTATCGCGCAGCTTATAAAGCGCATGGCGGACTGCGGAGAATTTCCGCATGAGGTGGGGCTGTTTCTCGGCTATCCGCCAGAGGATGTTGAGGGCTTTATTGAAAATAAGGCGCGCAGCTGTAAATTAACCGGCTACTGGAAGGTATACAGTGATGAGGAAAAGGCAAAAAAAATTTTTGCGAAATACAGTAAATGCACGCGTGTTTACACCGAGCAATATGCCGGCGGCAAGACTATTGAGCGGCTCACAGTAGCCGGTTGATATATATAAAATCGAAAGGATGTAATTTAAATGAGTAAAACTGCTGTTGTTTATTGGAGCGGCACAGGCAATACGGAGGCTATGGCTGCGGCCGTAGCCGACGGCGTAAAGGCTGCGGGCGGAGAAGCCACGCTTTTCACCGCAGCCGAGTTCACCGCCGATGCGGTTGATTCCTTTGATGCAATCGCCTTCGGCTGCCCCGCGATGGGTGCAGAGGTTTTGGAGGAGGATGAATTCGCTCCGATGTTCGAGTCCTGCGAAAGCAAACTCAAGGGCAAAAAGATCGCGCTCTTCGGCTCATACGGCTGGGGAGACGGCGAATGGATGCGTAATTGGGAGGAAACCTGCAAGGCGGACGGCGCTGTTTTGGCGTGCGATTATGTGATTTGCAACGACGCCCCTGATGACGCCGCCACAGCCGAATGCAACAGCCTCGGAAAGGCTTTGGTATAAAAATTCAGGTGTTTTAAAGCGATGCGGCGACAGCTTTCGGCATGCCGCCGTATTTTTTCAAATTTTTTTCGAAAAAGCAATATTTCACTTGACAAACCGTTTTTTTATGATATAATATATCTTGCTTGTTCGGACCATTAGCTCAGTTGGTTAGAGCAACCGGCTCATAACCGGTCGGTCCGCGGTTCGAGTCCGTGATGGTCCACCATAACAAGCATTTTTTTATTATAGGGGTATAGCTCAGCTGGTAGAGCATCGGTCTCCAAAACCGAGTGCCGAGGGTTCGATCCCTTCTGCCCCTGCCAAAACAGCAAGTATCGCTTTTGCGGTGCTTGCTGTTTTTTGTATGTGCAAAAAAACAGCCCAAGGCACTCGGAGAGTGCCTGGCGTTATCGACGAGCGCTGCCTGCGGCAGATACAGCGGGGTGATAACGGCGCAGCGGTCGGCGGAAAAACAACGCTCCCTGGAAGTTTTTCGCCGGATACCGCAAGAATGGTTGTGAAGCGACCTCTATTCCTTTTCATCATCAAAATATCATCTGAAAGAGAGTCGGTTTTATGGGCTGTTTGGGATTTTTATCCGAATTTATTTTTGAAGTCGTTTTAGACGGATGCATTAGCATATCTGTTTTCTCCTTTTCGGGGTAATAAAAAAAGCAGATAGATTTTTGCTTTCTATCTGCCTGAGTATCGGATATTTACTTTTCGGGAGTTCAAGTCTATC
>URNB01000086.1 GCA_900549055.1 uncultured Oscillospiraceae bacterium | reverse complement strand
TGAAAATGCAGATTTATCCGAATTGTTATCGGAAGCGGTAGCGAATATACACGGAGAAATTTCCGATTACGAAGTGGAAAATGAACTTGAGGAAGAAAATAATTCTATCCCGGCAGACCCGAATGTGAGAAACTTTTCATACACGATTGTTGACGATGAAATCTATTACCGTGAGAACTCTCGTATGTCGCTTGTTGAGGTATCGGCAACAGCCGAAAACCGCATTAAGGGTATGGTTGCGATAAGAGATTGTGTCCGCAATCTGATTGAACTTCAAACCGAAGATTATCCCGACGAAGAAATCAAAGCCGAGCAGTCAAAACTCAACAGCCTTTATGACGGTTATACAAAGAAATACGGACTGATTAACAGCAGAGCCAATGTGTCGGCATTCGGTGATGACAGTTCCTTTGCCCTACTTTCCGCACTTGAAGTTATCAACGAAAACGGTGAACTTGAACGCAAGGCAGATATGTTCTTTAAGCGTACAATCAAACCGCATAAACCAATAACGGAGGTTGATACGGCGGACGAAGCGCTTGCCGTATCTATGGGAGAGAAAGCAACCGTTGATATGGAATATATGCGAATACCGCTTTATCAAATGATAATTCACGGCTTGATACCCTATTGCGGCGCGCCGCTTAACCTTGCCGCCGACCCCGAGCGCCATTACCTGCAAAGCGCTGAATACGGCGCGGCGCTGTCGGCAACGCTCATAACGCGGGAAAACTCGCTACTTACAGGCACGGATTACGAGTCGGTTTATTATTCGTTAAATGATTCGGAACAGCTTGAGGGTCTTATAAGCAGATATAAGAACACGCAGGAATACCTGAAAAAGGTGAATAACGCCGCAATTACGGGTTATGAGAGGTTAGCCGAAAGCCTTTACTGCACAAGGTATGCCAACGGCGTTAAGGTTTTGGTTAATTACGGCGAAACGGTTAAGGCTGCCTACGGCAGACAGGTAAAGGCAATGAGCTTTTCGGTTATCTACGAATAGGAGATGAATGAAAATGAAATTTATTGGTCAGCTGTCCTTAAAGAAAAGACAGGCGGCGGCAGGGTATATTTTCATTATTACCCTGATTTTGGGTGTACTGTTTGTTTTCATTCCGAGTATTATTAAAACCCTGCGGTTTTCAATGAACGAGATAACCGTTACGGGCGAAGGCTATACGCTGGCGTATAAGGGCTTGGAATATTATACCGCCGCGCTTACAGAGGATGCGAATTTCATTCCGCTTTTACGCTCCGGTTTAACCTCGCTCATAATTGATATGGTGGTAATTCTGGTGTTCAGCCTTTTTATAGCAAGCCTTTTAAACCAAAAGTTTAAGGGCAGAATAGTTGCGAGAATTATATTCTTTATACCTGTAATTCTTTCAACCGGCGCAATAGTAGAGGCGGACAGCTCCATTATGGGCTTCATAGAAAATACCGCTGTTGATACCGGAAACACGGTGGATCTTTCGGAATTTATGCAGTTCAGCGAGCTGCTTACCTCGCTGAATTTCAGCGAAACGCTCATAAATATAATTGTCGGCGCCGTATCGGGTATATATGACGTTGTATGCGCCAGCGGAATACAAATATTTATACTTTTAGCGGGGCTGCAGGAAATTCCGGCGTCTCTTTACGAGGCGGCGGCAGTTGAGGGCTGCAGCGGCTGGGAATCGTTTTGGAAAATAACCTTTCCCATGATTTCCCCCCAAATAGCGGTTGCGGTTATTTACTCAATAGTGGATTCCTGCTCTCAAAGCAGCCCGTTGTTTACATATATGCACGAGGTTGCTTTTAACCGCAATCAGTTCGGGCTTTCAACAGCTATGAGCATCATTTATCTGTTTTGCCTTGCAATAATTATTTCCGCGGTATTCTTTATACTGGCTAATTTTATTAAGAGCAAGTCGCAGAACAACTGCATTATATAGAAAGCGGGTGAAAAATTATGAATAAAAAAATCAATATGCCGCTATTGCGTAAAAAAGCCGCAATGGGCGTATACTCCGCGGTGAGGTTTTTAATAATATTCGGCTTGGGCTTTATAATTTTAAAGCCCATAATAAGCAAGCTGCTGCTTTCATTTATGAGCCCGGGGGATTTACTCGATAATACCGTTTCTCAGATACCTAAGCATTGGTCGCTGTATTATTGGCGATTTGCCGCAAAAGGGCTGCATTTGCCGCAATCCTTAATAAATACGGTTTTGCTTTCCTTCAGCATTTCGCTTATACAGGTGGCTGTGTGCACGCTTATAGGCTTTGGTCTGGGGCGAATAAAATTCAAGGGTGCAAAGCCGGCTTTTATAGCGGTTATAATTATTATGATGGTGCCGGCGCAAACCATAAATATTGCGCAGTACCTCACGTTTGTTTACTTTAAAATAGGTGGTATAACCCTTAACCTATCAGATAGCTTTTGGCCGCTTTATATTCTTTCGTTTACCGGGCTCGGCATAAAAGAGGGGCTTTACATATACCTTTTGAAGGAGCAATTTGCCGCAATGCCTAAGGACCTTGAAGAGGCGGCATATATAGACGGCGCGGGAATTTTTTCAACATTTTTCAGGGTGATGATTCCAAACGCCGTAACAACCATGGCAACGGTTTTTCTGTTTTCATTTTGTTGGCAATGGACAGACACCGCTTATTCGGGGCTGTACTTCACAAACCTCAGGGTGCTTGCAAATTCAATTGCCGATGTTCAGATTAAATCCGGGCTTTCGTGGGATTCAGCCGGTACGCTGATTGCAAGAAACGCGGCAAGCTTAATAATAATGATACCTTTACTTATTCTGTTTATGTTCTGCCAACGCTTTTTTGTGCAGAGTATTTCTCACTCGGGACTTTCCAACGGCTAAGGTGTTTTAAGTGATGAGACAAACAGAACGGGTTTTAATAACGGTTATATTCTTTTTGTATTGCCTGAACAATGTAATTTTTAGGAGTGTAAAATATGCGGAAAAACGATTACGGCGGAAAGGTGCTTTCCTTTTGGAGCTGGAATTCACTTATACGCACGGAGGAAATAAGCCGACAGCTTACCGAATTTGCCGACGGTTATTTTGACGGCGTTATAATTCACGCAAGAGCGGGACTGGAAACAGCTTATTTGAGCGAGGATTGGTTCAATGCCTTTGGCTTTGCGGTAAGCGAGGCCGAGCGCTTGGGGCTTGACGTATATATATATGATGAGGACGGTTGGCCCAGCGGCTTTGCGGGCGGGCGTGTGAACGGGCTCGGTGAAGAATATCAGCTAAAGGGGCTGAGATACGGCAAGCCGCAGCAGGCGGATAAAGTCCGCCTGGTTGCCGCCTTTGAAAAAACGGACGATGATAGCTTTCATTTGATTGGTTTAAACGAGGCAGACCGTGCCGACCTTGTTTTTTGGTATCGCGCAGACCCGCATTATGTGGATTTAATGTCGGAAAAGACGGTGCGGGCTTTTATCGACTGCACGCACGAGGAGTATAAAAAAAGATTTTCAAAATATTTCGGCAACGTTATTAAAGGCGTTTTTACCGATGAGCCGCAGCTGGATGTTATTTTTCCGTGGAGCTTTACATTACCCAATAAATTTAAAAAGCAGTGCGGCTATGACCTTTTGCCGCTGCTGTGGAAATTGACAGAGGGCGGCGACGGTGCAGAAAAGCTGCGCGCAGATTATTTTTCGGTTGTAAGCAATGCCTTTTTCAACGCGTTTACAAAACAGATAAGCGAATGGTGCAGCGAAAACAATTTGCTTTTTACAGGCCATTTTCCCTGCGAGGACGGCTTGTGTGTGCAGCTTTCACCTACTGGGGGCGTTATGAAGCACTACACCGCAATGCATTTGCCGGGAATTGACCACCTCGGAAATATGCAGCACGGTCCTGTGCTTATGAAGCAGGTTTCAAGCGTGGCGCAGCAGCTTGGAAACGGCGAGACTCTGTGTGAGGTGTTCGGCTGCTCGGGGTGGGATGTTCCGCTTAAAAATTTGGCATGGATATGGGGCAGGCAATCTGCTCTGGGTATTACAACGGCGTGCTGTCATTTATCTGCATTTACTATAGAGGGCATAAGAAAACGCGATTATCCGGCGTTCTTTTCATACCAAAATTTATGGTGGAAGGATTTTTCCCACCTTAAACGCTGGATTAAAAATCTCAACGATTTAATGGCGGGTGAACGGGAAACGAATGTAGCCTTGCTTTCAAGCCTTGAGTCTGTTGCGGGTGAGTTTAACGGCATGTGGGATTCGTTCAAGTTGCGCAGCTTTTCCTCGCAGTTCAGGCAAACGCTTGAAAACCTCATAAGCGTTCAGCTTGACGCGGAAATTGTTGACGAGGGTATTTTAGCGCAGTACGGCGCGGCTGAAAACGGTATGCTGCGGGTAGGAAAGCGCCGTTATAAATATCTGGCAGTGCCTGAGTGCGAAAGCATAAAACGCTCAACCTTTGAAAAGCTCGCTGCATTATCACAGCTCGGCGCACGCGTAATATTTGTAAATTCAAGGCCTGCTGTGATAGATTTTGAACCCGCGCCCGAACTTGCGGAAATTTGCGCAATCGAAATATGCAACAGGGCATGTCAGCTTGAAAAGGCTGTAAAGGCGTACGGTATAGAGCAGCCTGTTAAGCTTTTAAATCCGCAGGATATGTCGCTTATACGCGGCGTGACCCTGCACACGGTTTTAACCGAAAGCGGCAGGCGAATACATATTTGCTGCGGAGAAAGCTTTTCCGAAATGAAGACGGTTTTATCGGTTGAGGGAAAATGCTCCTTTTTTAAAAGGGATATTTACACGGGCGAAAGGCAAAGGCTTGCGCACACCTGTTCGGGCAAGGAAAGCTTTTGCGAGCTGAAGCTTCATTCAATGGAAAACATTGTAATTGAAACAGATAAATATGCCGACCTTGATTTTACGGAGGAAACGCTTATTTCAAGCCGCTGTATAGTGCCTGAGAGTGTCGCGGCGGACGATTTGAACTGCATTACGCTGGATATGGCGTACTACGCGGCAGGCGATGAAAAATCGGAGCTTATGCCGGTTATAAATATTGCAAAAATTCTTTATGAAAATGCAAATCCGCGTATGACCGCAGAGGTTTGCTATCCGTTTTATGTTGAGGCGGCAGAGAATATATCGGATATAAGAGTAGCGGCGGAGGACAGATGCATTGACGCAATATTCATTAACGGTATAAGCATTGCCGACAGAAAGGGCAGCCGGTGGCTTGACAGAAATATTCACGAGTATGAAATAACAGACTGCATTAAACCCGGAGAGAATACCGTAACCCTGCGCTATACCGTTGAGAAAGCCCAAATGAATATAAATATAGAAGAGGTTTTTGAAACCGAACGCAACCGATTTTTCTATCCCAAAGAGCCCGAAAGCGTATACATAAGAGGTAACTTTGACGTTACGCCGACGGGTAAAATCGAAAATCACGGCAGCTACTACAGGGTATCGCCCGCGGGCTTTAAGATAACAAAGCCTACCGCAAAGCAATATGCCGAGCTAACAAGTCAGGGGCTGTGGTTTTACAGAGGAAATATGAATTTCATTTTCGTTTATTGCAGAAAGCAAAAAGCCGCGCGGTATGTGCTGCGCATAGAAGACGCGCTTTGCTCGGCGTTCAGGTGGAAAATAGGGGAGAAGGTGGGCGAGATATTCACCTCTCCCTATGAGCAGGATATTACCGACGCGCTGAAAAACGGCGAGAATATAATTGAAATTTGCGCTGTGGGCAGCAACAGAAATCTTTTAGGGCCGCACCACCATATTAAGGGCAAGACAAACTTTGTGGGCGTGGATACCTTTATAGGGAAATACGGCTTTGAGGATTTTGCATACCCCGAAATAAGGGGCGGCGACACATGGGACAGCGCTTACAATTTTGTGCCGTTTGATTGCGGTAAAATTTTCATAGACGAATACGTTGTGCGGGAGGAAAAATAATATGTTGAATTTTTCTAAGGATATTGCCGTTAAAATCAAGACGGATGTTTTTATTGCGGGCGGCGGTCCTGCCGGAGTTGCGGCTGCGCTTGCCTGTGCAAAACAGGGTAAAAGGGTTTTCCTTGCCGAGGCGGGCGGCTGCTTCGGCGGCAGCAGCACATCGGCTTTGGTACCCGAGCTTATGAATTTTGACGACGGCGAGAATTTTCTTTCCGGCGGTGTGGGGCGTACGGTGCACGACCGACTTTTTGACGATGTTGCCCGCAACAGAAAATGGTATGTGGTAAAATCAGAGACTATAAAGCGGCTTTATGATGAGCTTATAACCGCCGCCGGAGTGGATTTTCTGTTTTACTCAAAGGTGGCAGACGTTGTGACCGACGGCAGCGGCAGGGTGAAATATGCCGTTTTATCGGGCAAAAAGGGTATTTATGCCGCAGCTGCGGATGTGTTTATAGACTGCACGGGAGACGGCTCACTTTCTGCGTGGGCGGGGGCTGACTTTGAATACGGCGGCGAAAACGGCGCCGTTGCAGGGGCAACGCTTTGCAGTGTTTGGGGCGGTATTGATTTTTCAAAAAAGGATTTTATTTTTGACGGCTGCAAATACGGCGAGGCATATGACAAAGGGTATTTCTCACAGTACGACGGAATTTTACCGGGAATCAAGCCCACACACCCAGAGGTGGGCGTGGGCGGCGGCAACGTGGGACACCTTTTCCATGTTGACGATACCGACGAGCGCTCGCTGACCGAGGCTATGCTTTACGGCAGAAAAAATGTTCTTGAATATGAAAGATATTACAGGGATTTTTTGCCCGGATTTGATAAAGCGACGCTGCTTGAAACGGCAAATGTGCTGGGAGTAAGGGAATCTCGCCGCATAATCGGCGATATTGTAATGAATTATAAGCATTTCCTTGACCGACAGGTTTTTGATGATGAAATAGGCAGATATTCCTACCCGATAGACATTCACCCCGAAACGGCAGACCAAAAGGGCGCTGCCGACTTTACGGATAATGTGAACAAGGCATACGCCCCGGGGGAATCTTACGGAATATCATACAGAGCGCTGACTCCGAAAAAGCTGCAAAATGTTCTGGTTGCGGGAAGGTGCATAAGCGCAGACCGCTCAATGCAGGCTTCAATGCGAGTTATTCCCTGTTGCTATATAACCGGGCAGGCTGCCGGGGCAGCGGCGGCGTGCGTCGGAGCTGACGGGGATGTTCACAGAGTGAATATAAAAGAGGTTCAAATGAAGCTGAAGGAGCTCGGTGCATATCTGCCGAATTTTCAAGGCTGATATTAAAACAACACCCTAAAATCTGAAAATAGGGTATAGTTTTATTTCGAGCAGCAGTATATACTAAACTTATAAAATAATTTTAAAAAATCAAGTGAGTATGTATAAAAGCCGTTGATGTTTTATCGGATCCGAAATAGATAGGGCTTTATATAAATTTAATAAAACGGAGGTCATTGCAATATGAAAAAACTTCTGCAAACCATTAAAAAGGCTGCCGTTGGTATTTTGAGCTCGGCAATGCTGTTAACCTCGCTTTTTTCGGCATTTCCGGTGTCGGCAAGGTCTGCTTTGGCAGATGACGGCGGCTTTTACACCCCATTTGCAAATACCGATTTATGGACGGAGATAACCGACCAAAACAAACCCGGCATAAATACCGCATATGATGAAAGCGGCGCTAAAATCGGCGTTCACCTTGCGTTTAACGGCGGAAATTTCACAAAACGTGTTATTTCAAGAGCAAAATATAATTTTGATGATTTTTCGATTCGTTTTGATAACCTGAAAAAAGCGGAAGGGCACGAAAACGAGGCTTTAAGCTTTTGTGTTATGTTCGCCTCGGTATATGGAAATATGCCCGAGTTCAGACTTTTGTTTGATACGGAAAAGGGTACAATTTCATATTTCAGCGGAACGGTTGCTACGCAGCTGATGACGCAGAATGATTTACTTAAATATGAAACGCTTTCGGCAAACGAATTTACCGTAAGCCTTGATGTTCGGCAGAATGAAATTGTGTGCAGCGTTAAGGCGGGCGAAAACGAGCCGGTTGAGGGCTTTATTACAGATACCGCGTATACAGGCACTTTGCCGGCAAATATAGCCTCATATCTTGTTCTCGGTCCCGGCAGAGACGGTGATTACTATTTTACCGTTGATGTAACCGGAATCAAGAGCAATATATATACGCGCCCGACAAACGCCGTATTTGTCGGCAATGTAACCAATCTTAACGGACTTGGCACAAATATTGCAATTGAAAATTATTTAATTAAATTCCCGCAGGCGAGGAAAATTTCATTTGCCGCCGGCAAGGATATCGGCGCTCGAGCCACAAGTGCGGCTAAGGTTAAGGCAGACGGAATAAGCTTTAAATTTGACAGCCTTAAAACGGACGGTACAAATTACCCGCAATTCACGGTTTGCCTTATGGATGACGCTAAAACCGGTATGCCGCGAATAAGGGTTATGATTGATACGGCGGACGGCAGCGCTAATTACTGGGCTGCCGCAGACGCCCCGACATGCCTTGGGCAGAGTGATTTGCTCAAGTATGAAACGATCTCTGCCGACGAATTTATCGTCACCTTTAACTTTCTTGATGACGGTGACGCAAAGGTGACGATAAACGTCGGTGACAAAACGGCGGTTATGGGAGCACTGCCGAACAGCTATCTTACCAAATACTATACAAGTATTAACGGTAACAGCGAGGTCTATTACTGTTTTGCCCCCGGCAGAGCAACTGACCGCGACGCATTTTCGGTACGTTTTACGGGCTTTTGCCAAACCAGAGAGCTTACATATATTGACGGTGAAAATATAAGTACCGTAACAGTGCCCGAAGGTGAAACCGGAATAGTTGCCCCGAGTATAGAGCTCGGAGACGGCTGCTGTTATGCTTATTGGAAAAGCGGTGACACAAAATACACGCCCGACGGAACCGTAACCACATTTACCGCAAACAGCGACGCGGTGTTTACGGCGGTTCGCAGAGCGGCGGGGGATGTAAACGATGACGGGCAAATAAGTGCCGATGACCTTATAAGTCTTACTAAACATTTATTGGGCGTGAAAACATCGTATCGCTGTCCGAACCCCGAAAGTATTTCTACTCT
>URNB01000085.1 GCA_900549055.1 uncultured Oscillospiraceae bacterium | reverse complement strand
ACACATTTTGGCATACTCTTGTACTGTTTTTTCCTACATTTATTTTACACTAAGGGGACAAACCTGCAATATGCGCATTTTACGGCTTGAAAAGCGGCGGAATATAGTGTATAATAGATTTCAAATGCAGATTGAAAAGTGATAAATTTTAAAGGTTGGTGCGGTATGACAAGAAAACAGGCGAGGGAAGAGGCGTTCATTCTTGTTTTTGAAAAGGAATTTAACAATAACGGTACGGACGAAATATTGGAAACAGCAAAGGAAGTAAGGGATTTAGAGCCGGATGAATATATAAGCCGCGTATTTCCGGGTGTTTATGATAATATAGAGGAGATTGACGGAATCATTTCCGAGAATTCGGTAGGCTGGAGCATTAAAAGAATTTCCAAGACCGCTCTTTGCATATTGCGCCTGGCGATTTACGAAATGAAATATTTCGATGAAATTCCCGTTTCGGTTTCAATCAATGAGGCGGTCGAGCTTTGCAAAAAATATGCCACTAATGATGACGCTTCCTTTGTAAACGGTATTCTTGCGACCGTTTCCAAATCACTTTAATATGATAACCGAAATTGCCGCAATAACCGTAAAGCAGCTTAATTTCTATGTTAAGTCACTGCTTGAGGGCGACAGTCATCTTCAAAGTGTGACCGTAACGGGCGAGCTTTCCAACTTTAAAAACCACTATGCCAGCGGTCATTGGTATTTCACCTTAAAGGACGGGGACGCCGCAGTCCGCTGCGTTATGTTCAGAGCAATGGCAAACAGCGTGCGCTTTGACCCTCATGACGGCGATACCGTGGTGCTGCGCGGCAGAGTGTCCATTTATGAAAAGGACGGGCAGTACCAGTTTTATGCCGAGCAGATGTTCCCGGTGGGTGCGGGGGCACTGGCTATGCAGTTTGAACGTATTAAGGAAAGGCTTAAGTCCGAAGGGCTTTTTGACGCATCCCGCAAAAGACCGCTGCCGAAATACCCCGAAAATATAGCGGTAATAACCTCCGACACGGGCGCCGCCGTGAGGGATATTTTAAGCATTCTTGACAGGAGGTATCCTGCAGCGCGTATCATAATGTGTCCGGTTACGGTGCAGGGTGAGAACGCCGTGCCTCAAATGCTCTCGGCACTTGACAGGCTTTACAAACTGGGCACCGCCGATGCTATTATTATAGGCAGAGGCGGAGGCTCCGCAGAGGATCTTTGGGAGTTTAACGATGAAACGCTTGCGCGTAAAATTGCTTTGTCTCCCGTGCCTGTAATATCGGCAGTAGGGCATGAAACGGATTTTACAATTTGCGATTTTGTCGCCGATATGCGCGCACCGACCCCGTCTGCCGCGGCAGAGCTTGCCGTGCCGAATTCGGAGGAGCTGAAAAAACGGTTCGCAGGATTTGAATCGGCGCTTAAAAATGCCCTCAAGGCGAGGTACGAGCGGGCAAACGCACGGCTTTCGGGCGCTCTTTCATCCCGCTTTTTCAAAGCGCCTGAGGCTGCGATAACAGAACGACGCGCGGAGCGAACCGACAGAGCGGCGGATAAGCTTATATCGGCATATTCGGCCTTGCTTTCAGAAAAGGGCGCGTATCTTGCGGAATTTGCCGCCAGACTGGACGCTTTGAGTCCGCTTAAGACCCTTGCACGCGGCTATGCGGTCGCAGTGAAATCCGGAAAAACGGTGCGGTCGGTAAATGAAATTGAAATAAACGACGGTATAACGCTTAAATTTGCGGACGGAAGCGTTAAGTGCGAGGTAACCGAAAAGGAGCAGAGAGTATGAGCCGAAGCAACGACTTTGAAAAATCGATTTCGGAGCTTGAAAAAATAGTATCGCTGCTTGAAAGCGGAGATATTACGCTTGATGAATCAATAAAGCTTTTCGAGCACGGAACGGAGCTTGCGGGAGAATGCAGAAAAACGCTTGAAACCGCAAAGCAGAAAATAATAACACTGACCGAGGCGGAGGAAGAAAATGAGCAGGAGCTATGAACGGTTTTTACCCGATATAGAAAAGAAGCTTGAGGGCTTAATTGCCGCCGAAAATTCCGCGGCTGAAGCGATGAGCTACAGCCTTTTATCGGGCGGAAAAAGAATCAGACCGATTCTTCTGCTTGAATTCTACCGCCTTTTCGGTAGACAGGACGGTAATGCCCTGAATTTTGCCGCCGCGATTGAAATGATTCACACCTATTCGCTGATACACGACGATCTGCCCTGCATGGATAACGATGATATGCGCCGCGGCAGACCCTCCTGCCATAAGGCGTTCGGGGAGGATACCGCACTGCTTGCGGGCGACGCACTGTTGACGCTTGCCTTTAAAACAGCGGCGGATACAGAAAATATTCCGCCCGACAGAGTGCTTAAAGCCATAGCCGTATTAGCCGAAAAGGCGGGAATAAACGGAATGGTGGGCGGTCAGGTGGAGGACCTCGCTGCCGAAAAAAGCGGGGCGGATATTGAACGGCTCCGCGGGATGTACCTTAAAAAAACCTCTTGTCTTTTATCGGCGGCGGCGGTTTGCGGCAGTATTTTGGCGGGGGCAGACGCAGAGAAAACTGCTTTAGCCGAAGAATACGCCGAGAAATTGGGGCTTGCTTTCCAGATTATAGACGATATCTTGGACTGCACATCTGATGAAAAGACCCTCGGAAAGCCCATAGGCAGCGATGAGAAGAACGGTAAAACCACCTATGTGACTCTGCTCGGTACAGACGGCGCGCGCGCAGCGGCGGCGCAGTTGTCTGATGAGGCGCTTGCGGCGCTTCACGAAATAGGCGGCGACAATGCGGCCTTATGCGAGCTTACCGCCGAGCTTCTTGACAGAAAGTATTAAAAGGAATGTAATTATAATTGGAGTATAAGCTGTTAAGCAAAATAAAATCACCCGATGATGTAAAAAAGCTTAATTATGACGAAATATCGCTGCTTTGTCAGGAAATACGCGACTGCATAGTATCCACCGTTTCAAAAAACGGCGGGCACTTGGCGTCTAACCTCGGCGCGGTGGAGTTGACGGTTGCTTTGCACAGGAGCTTTTCTTCACCCGAGGACGCGCTGATTTTCGATGTCGGCCACCAGTCCTATACACACAAGCTTTTAACCGGCAGGTTTGATAGATTTTCCTCTATACGCACCGAAAACGGGCTTTCGGGCTATATGCGCCCGGATGAAAGCGAGCACGACCCGTTTATAACCGGGCACAGCAGCAATTCCATATCCGCAGCATACGGTATTTACCGTGCTAAAAAGCTTAAGGGCGAAAACGGCACGGCGGTCGCTGTAATAGGTGACGGCGCTATGACGGGCGGTATGGCATATGAGGCGCTCAATAATGCGGGCTCGGGCAGAAGCAATTTCATTGTGGTGCTCAACGATAATAAAATGTCAATTTCCCGCAATGTGGGGGCGCTTGCGCGCAGCCTTACAAAAATGCGCAACAAGCCGCATTACCACCACTTCAAGTTTGCCCTAAGCCGCTTTTTACTGGCGATTCCGCTTATCGGAAGACCGCTCAACAACGCAATTTTCACGGTCAAAGAGGCGGTCAAGGAGCTTGTTTATCACGAAAATATCTTCTCTGCGCTCGGCTTTAATTATTTAGGGCCTGTTGACGGGCATGATGTTAAAGCAATGGAGCAGCTGTTTGATATTGCAAAGTCCTATTCCCGCCCGTCTGTTATACATGTTATAACCACAAAGGGAAAGGGCTACGCTTATGCGGAATCCTCCCCGAAGGATTACCACGGCGTTTCGGCTTTTGATATTGATAAGGGCGCTAAATTCGGCGGCAAGCGCACATATTCCGATGTCGCGGGAGAGGCTCTCTGCAAAGCAGCCGAAAAGGACGAAAGAGTTTGCGCAATAACCGCGGCTATGGCGGCGGGCACGGGGCTTGCCGAATTTGCAGGCAGATTCAAATCGCGGTTTTTCGATGTCGGCATTGCCGAGGAACACGCCGTAACCTTTGCGGCGGGGCTTGCAAGCGCGGGGATGAAGCCCTATTTTGCGGTCTATTCCTCATTCCTGCAGCGCGGCTTTGACCAGATAATACATGATGTCGCAATAGGCGGCTTTCCCGTTCGCCTGCTTATAGACCGTGCGGGAATAGTAGGGGAGGACGGCGAGACCCACCAGGGACTTTTTGATGTCGCCTTCTTAACAGGTGTCCCCGGGATGACAATTTATTCCCCGACATATTATGACGAGCTTGAAAGGGATATCGAGCTGTCGGCAGAAAGGGACGAAATTGTCGCTGTAAGATACCCGCGCGGCTGCGAAAAATCGGGTGCGCCCAAGGAAATTACGGGCGATTACACGGTATTTGAAGGGGTCGGCGATAAGGCGATAGTAACCTACGGCAGAATTTTTCAAAATGCTATAGAGGCGCAGAAGGCGCTGCCCGACATAACGGTCATAAAGCTCAATAAAATTTACCCGATTTCGGACAGCTTGATAAATGATATAGGTAAATACGAGGAGCTGCATTTTTTTGAAGAGGGAATAAAAAACGGCGGGATAGCTGAACTTTGCGCCGCAAAACTGCTTGAAAACGGCTACAAAGGACAGTATAATATACATGCGGTGGATAATAAATTCGTACCCACCGCCGCGGTTTCGGCGGCGCTTAAAAGCGTCGGGCTTGATACCGACAGCATGATAAACGCTTTAAAGGGGGCTTATGAATGACCGAAAAAACACGGCTGGATATCGCTCTCTTTGAACGCGGCTTTGCCGAAAGCCGCGAAAAGGCAAAGGCACTTATAATGGCGGGAATAGTTTTTGTCAACAATCAAAAATCCGATAAAGCGGGGAATACAGTAAAGCCTGATGATATAATCGAGGTCAGAGGGGAAACCCTAAAATATGTAAGCCGCGGCGGCTTAAAGCTTGAAAAGGCTGTGGCAAGCTTTAATATAAGCCTTGAAGGCTGCGTTTGCGCGGATATCGGCGCCTCCACAGGCGGCTTTACCGACTGTATGCTGCAAAACGGCGCGGCAAAGGTTTATTCTATAGATGTCGGCTACGGTCAGCTTGCGTGGAAATTGAGAACGGACGAAAGAGTGGTAAATCTCGAACGTACCAATTTCAGATATGTGACTCGCGAGCAGGTGCCCGATGAGCTTGACTTTGCTTCGGTCGATGTTTCGTTTATATCGCTTTATCACATTTTTCCGACACTGCGTACTCTCTTAAAGGAGGGCGGGCGTGCGGTCTGCCTTATTAAGCCGCAGTTTGAGGCGGGGCGCGAAAATGTCGGCAAAAAGGGCGTTGTAAGGGATAAATCGGTGCATATCGCCGTGATTGAAAAAATTATCGGCTTGATTGCGGAGAATAATTTTTCGCTTTTGGGGCTTGATTTTTCCCCGATAAAGGGGCCGGAAGGCAATATTGAATATTTATGCTTTATAGAAAAGGACGAAAAAAGCGAAAATCGCTGCGAGGTGAATGCCGCGCAGGTGGTTGAGTCATCATATAAAGCATTGGAGAGGTGAAATTATGAAGGCGGCGGTGTTGCCGAATCTTGATAAGCGCGGGGCATACGATGTTGTACTGAAGCTCGGCGAAATACTGAAAAATGAAGAAATAGAGGCATATTTGCCCGAGGGAATGATTTTTGCCGGCTTTAAGCAGCTGCCCGAGGACGAGCTGTACGGAATTGCAGATATTATAATTACGATAGGCGGCGACGGAACGATAATCCGTTACGCTAAGCGTGCCGCGCTCGATAACAAGCCGGTGCTTGGCATAAACGCAGGCCGGATGGGATATCTTGCAAATATAGAGCAGAACGAGTTGGGTCTGCTGCGCAAGCTGAAGCAGAATGAGTATTTTGTGGAAAAGCGGATGATGCTCTCTGTTACGGTGTTTGAGAACGGCAGGCGGCTCGGCGAATACAACGCCCTTAACGACGCAGTCATAACCGGCGGCTTTATTTCGAGGATAATCGATATTTCGGTGGGCGTCGGCGGCGATAATATCAATTACAGAGCGGACGGGCTTATCCTTTCGACCCCCACAGGCTCGACCGCCTATTCCATGTCTGCGGGCGGGCCGATAATAGACCCGCTGACCCAAAGCATGTGCATAACGCCTATCTGCTCGCATTCGCTTTCGGCAAAGCCGATACTTTTGGGCGCGGATAATACTGTAAAGGTCAAGGCGTATTCAAAAAAGCGAACCGATATATATTTGACTGTTGACGGCAGAAAGGTTGCCGCGGTGAAGCCGTATACAGATATTCTGATACGCCGCTCAAAGCAGTATGCGAAGCTGATAAGACTTAACGACAGGTCATTTTATAAAACACTTTCCGGAAAATTCAGAGACGGCAGGAGCATTTAAAATGAAGAGTAAACGGCAGGAAAAAATTTTAGAGCTTATTAAAGAAAAGATATTTTTAACGCAGGAGGAGCTGCAGAACGCGCTGATAGAAGCGGGGTATGATGTTACGCAGTCAACCGTTTCGCGGGATATTAAAAAGCTGCGCATTGTAAAGGGGCATGACCGCGACGGGAATTACCGCTACATAGCCGCAGAGCAAACCGCGCCGCGTTCGGATAATCACTACCGCGAGCTGTTCGCGCATTCGGTGAAAAGCGTTGCCTATGCGCTTAATAATGTTGTTGTGAAGTGCTATACGGGAATGGCTTCTACCGCCTGCGTTGCGGTGGACGAGCTGTTCGGCGATATGATGCTCGGCTCTCTTGCGGGAGACGATACGATAATAATCGTTACTTATAACGAGCATGGTGCAGAGCGGCTGTCGCGTGAGCTTAAAAATCTGCTTGTATAGCGGGGAAGAAAAATGCTTAAATTTCTGCATATAGAAAATATAGCTGTAATAGAGCGCTCGGATATTGAATTCTCATCGGGCTTTAATGTCCTGACGGGTGAAACGGGCGCGGGGAAATCCATAGTGATTGATTCGATAAACGCAGTGCTCGGCGAGCGCACTTCGAGGGAACTTATCCGCGCGGGGTGCGATACTGCAGAGGTGTCCGCGGTTTTCGGCGAGCTTGATAACGCGACCGCCGCGGCGCTGTCGGATATCGGCGTTGTGCCGGATGACGACGGCAATATTGTAATAAGACGGCGGCTTTCCGCAGCGGGTAAGGGGCTTATAAAGCTCAATGACCGCCCCGTAACGGCGACCGAGCTTAAGGAGGTCGGCAGGCATCTTGTAAATATTCACGGTCAGCATGATAATCAGGCGCTTTTAGACCCGGAACGGCATTTAGATTATGTTGACGCGGTGGCGGACGACGACCCCATTAAAGGTAAATATTATGCGGAGTTCCGTGAGATAAACAAAATCAGAAAAGAGCTTGCCGCTGTTCAAACCGATGAGGATGAAAAGCGCCGCAGGGTCGATTTACTTAAATACAGCATAAACGAGCTTGAATCGGCGGGAATAAAGCCCGGCGAGTATGACAAGCTTCGCAGGAAGCTTGAAATCGCAAGGAATTACCAAAAAACCGCAGAAGCGCTTGCCCGCGCGTATTCCGAACTTAAGGGTGACGATGAGCTTGACGGCGCGGTATCATTGTTAAGCAGCGCGGAAAAAGCCCTTTCGTCCCTGCGGGATGAGGAATGGGATAAGAGGGCTTCCGTACTGTCATCTGCGGCATCGGCTGCGGAGGATGTGAGCGCAGCTATTTACGATTTTCTTGAAAATGCGGAGTATTCGGATATAGATCCCGATGAAATAAACGCGCGGCTTGATACGCTTGATAAGCTTATGCTTAAATACGGAGGCGGAGAGTGGGAACTGCTCAAAGCGCTTAATAAAGCTCACGAGGAGCTAAATGACATCGAGTTTTCGGATAAAAAGGCGGCAGAGCTGTCAGAGCTGCTTGACAGCTCCGTGGAGAGGCTTGTGGCTCTCGGCGAAGAGCTGACCGAGGTAAGAAAAAAAGCCGCGGCGGCGTTTGAAAAGCAGGTCTGCGCTATTCTTTCTTATCTTAATATGCCGGATGTCCGCTTTACCGTGCAGTTCGCAAAAGGCAGATACACCAAGCGCGGGTGCGATACTGCGGAATTTATGATTTCCGCAAACCGCGGCGAGAGCGTAAAGCCGCTTTCAAAAATCGCCTCGGGCGGTGAATTATCCCGCGTGATGCTGGCAATTAAAAGCGTGCTGCTAGGCAAGGACCCCGTGGGCACTATGATTTTTGATGAAATTGATACGGGAATCAGCGGCTACACCGCAGGAAAGGTCGGAACGCAGCTCAAAAGGGTTGCGGAAAACAGGCAGGTGATATGCGTAACGCATTTGGCGCAGATAGCGGCAATGGGGGATACGCACCTGCTTATTGAAAAGAAGGCGGAAGGGGACAGAACCTTTACAAGCGTTTCACCGCTTTCCTATGAGGACCGTATCAACGAAATTGCCCGAATCATGTCGGGCGCACAAATGACCGAAAATTTATATAATTCAGCAAAAGAGCTGTTAGACAGGAGTAAACAATCATGAAAATTTATGATGAACTTGTAGCGCGCGGACTTATTGCGCAGGTAACGGATGAGGCGGAGATACGCGAGCTTATAGATAACGGCAGGGCGACCTTCTACATAGGCTTTGACCCTACGGCGGACAGCCTGCATGTAGGTCACTTTATGGCGCTTTGCCTTATGAAGAGGCTGCAGATGGCGGGCAACCGCCCGATAGCCCTTATCGGCGGCGGCACTGGGTATATAGGCGACCCTTCGGGCAGAACCGATATGCGCTCCATGATGACACCCGAGCAGATTCAGCACAACTGCGACTGCTTTAAAAAGCAGATGAGCCGCTTTATAGAATTCGGCGAGGGCAAGGCGCAAATGGTAAACAACGCCGATTGGCTTTTAAAGCTTAACTATATTGATTTGCTGCGCGATGTCGGTGCCTGCTTCTCGGTCAATAATATGCTGCGCGCCGAATGCTACAAGCAGCGCATGGAAAAGGGACTCAGCTTCCTTGAATTCAACTATATGATAATGCAGAGCTATGACTTCTACCACCTCTTTAAAGAGTACGGCTGCAACATGCAGTTCGGCGGCGACGATCAGTGGTCGAATATGCTCGGCGGCAGCGAGCTTATACGCAAAAAGTTAGGAAA
>URNB01000084.1 GCA_900549055.1 uncultured Oscillospiraceae bacterium | reverse complement strand
TACACCAACATGCTTGGTTAAGGTACTTTTGAATTGTTCAGCAGGCATTAAATAAATGACTTTAAATCAGTCGCGGTTTCTGAAATTGCGGCGGTCTCTGCCGTGTCCGCCGTCGCGTCTTGACGGGCGGGGCTGCGGCACGTCGTCCGCATCGGGATCAACCGTTGCGCCGTTTACTTCAACCAGCGCGTCTCTGCGGGAAAGGTTTATTCTGCCCTGGTCGTCAATATCGGTAACCTTAACTATTACCTGGTCGCCTACAGCCACAACATCCTCAACCTTTTCAACACGCTTGGTGTCAAGCTTGGAAATGTGAACAAGTCCCTCTTTGCCGGGGGCTATTTCAACAAACGCGCCGAAGGTCATGAGGCGGGTTACCTTGCCGCTGTATATAGCGCCGACCTCCGGGTCGTTTGCTATAAGCTCAACAATGGAAATCGCCTGCTTTGCCTTTTCCACATCAAGTCCGGAAACATAAACATGACCGTCTTCTTCAATTGTAATGGTGCAGTCACACTGCTCCTGGATAGACTGGATAACCTTGCCCTGCTTGCCGATGACATCGCCGATCTTATCGGGGCTGATGGTAGTAGTAAGCATTTTGGGAGCATATTTTGAAAGCTCGGCTCTCGGCTCCGGTATACACTTGAGCATAACCTCGTCAAGTATATAATCGCGTGCTTTGTGGGTTTTTGCAAAAGCCTCTTTAATAATTTCGGGGGTAAGACCGTGAACCTTTAAGTCCATCTGAATGGCGGTTATACCCTTGTGAGTGCCCGCTACCTTAAAGTCCATATCGCCGTAGAAATCCTCAAGACCCTGAATATCAACCATGGTCATGAAGTCGCCGTATACGCCTTTATCGCCTGTGATAAGTCCGCAGGAAATACCCGCAACGGGTGCCTTTATCGGAACGCCTGCAGCCATAAGCGCCAGGGTGGAGCCGCAGATTGAGCCCTGTGAGGTTGAGCCGTTGGAGGAAAGAACTTCTGATACCACGCGTATAGCGTAGGGGAACTCCTCAATGCTCGGAATAACCGGAACAAGCGCTTTTTCAGCAAGTGCGCCGTGACCGATTTCACGCCTGCCGGGGCCACGTGAGGGCTTTGTTTCGCCTACAGAGTAGGAGGGGAAATTGTAGTGATGAATGTATCTTTTTGATACTTCCTCGTCAAGACCGTCAAGCTTTTGAGCCTCGCTTATCGGGGCTAAGGTAGCAACCGAGAGCACCTGGGTCTGACCGCGGGTGAACATACCCGAGCCGTGAACACGGGGGAGCAGATCAATTTGTGCGTTTAAGGGACGGATCTCGTCAATACCTCTGCCGTCAACACGCTTTTTCTCGTTTTTGAGCCAGTCTCTTACAACATGCTTCTGAACGAGATACATAATTTCTTCTATCTTACCTTCGCAGCCCTCGAATTTTTCATCAAACTTTTCATGAACGGCGTTGTATATAGGCAGTAGAGCTGCATCGCGTACCGTTTTATCGTCGGTATCAAGCGCTTTTTTTACATCCTCAATGCAGAAATCTTCAATTTCCTTAAATATTTCGGGGTCGGGGTCGTTTGACTCAAACTCAAACTTCGGCTTGCCGATTTCCTCAACAATGCCGTTGATAAACTTAACAACCTCTTTGTTAGCCTCGTGACCTGCCATAATGCAGTCGAACATAAGCTCGTCCGATATTTCATTAGCGCCCGCCTCAATCATTGCAACCAAGTCTTCGGTTGAAGAAACGGTAAGGTTAAGGTCGGATTTTGCGCGCTGCTCAAGGGTGGGGTTAATAACTATTTCACCGTCAATCAAGCCGACGTTTACGCTGGAAATAGGACCTGCCCACGGAATATCCGAAATGGCGATAGCGGCAGAAACGCCTATTGCCGCCGCAACCTCGGGCGAGCAATCGGGGTCGACCGACATAACGGTTGCCACAACCGAGCAGTCGTTACGCATATCCTTCGGGAAGAGCGGACGAATCGGTCGGTCAATGCAGCGGGAAGCGAGTATCGCCTTTTCGCTGGCTCTGCCCTCGCGCCTTGTGAATGAGCCGGGCAGTCTGCCCACAGAGTACATTTTTTCCTCATAATCAACCGAAAGCGGGAAGAAATCCACGCCCTCGCGCGGCTTTGCGGAAGCCGTAACTGTGCAGAGCACCTTTGTTTCGCCGTAGGTTGCCATAACCGCGGCGTTTGCGAGCTGTGCCATCATGCCTGTTTCAAGCTTTAAGGGTCTGCCGGCAAGTGTGGTTTCGTAAACCTTGTAGTTTTCAAACATACCTTTAAAATCTCCTTTTCTTTTTTTCGGAGACCTTCGGTTAGCAATAAATCCGAAGCCCGATGAGACTCGGACGCCCGATTTACCGCTAAAGCACGAAAATCTCCGCTTTTAATTTACAATAAGGCAGACCGAAGTTTTTATCGGTCTGCCTTTAATGTACGCATTACTTACGGATGCCGAGCTTTTTGATTATAGCGCGGTATCTTTCAATATCGTTCTTCTGCAGATAAGCCAACAGGTTTCTTCTGTGACCTACCATTTTGAGAAGACCGCGATAGGAATGGCGATCCTTCGGGTGAACCTTTAAGTGAGCATTAAGCTCATTGATTCTGGTGGTGAGAAGAGCAATCTGTACCTCCGGAGAACCGGTGTCGCCCTCATGAACGGCATACTCCTGCATAATTTGCTGCTTTAATTCTTTGGTCATTTTTTTCACTCCTTTAACACATATCCGCAAACCGGGCAAAGGGTCAAAAGTGACTCCCCGAAAAGGGGCGGACGCCCAAAGCTCAGTAGACGGTGAGAGTATTATACCACAGCTTTTCAAAAAAGTAAAGCGAAACTTTTTATAATTCCGAATCCGTGCCGATAAATTCGCGTATCAGTGAATTTTGCGGTATGAGAGAGCTGCCGATAGGGCAGAAGTGATCAATGCTTTCAAGCGTTTTCATAAAATACGGGTTATCCGCGCATTGAGCGGTCTCTTCCTTTAAAGCGGAAAGCTCGCTTTTATAAAGGCATGGCTCGTATATATGGAGGGTCTTAATCAGTATATCCGCCCTGTCTTTAAAGCAGTAAAGGTATTTTTCTTCGCCTGCGGTAACACCCTTCCAAAGCTTTAAGGTCTCTGCGGGGGATGTGCTGCGGAATATTCTGTCCCGCAAAATTCGCCTCGTCAGCCTTATCTGACGGCTTGTAAGCAATACCTTGCCGTTTTCGTCCTCAATGCTGCGGTTCACGCTTATATACACCTTAAAAAGTCTGTCCTGCGGAATTATTTCGGTCAAAACGGGATTCAAAGCGTGCAGACCCTCGGCTATTACGATGCTGTTGCCCGAAATATCAAGCTCATGCGCGTTTTCGATTCTTATTTTCTTTAAAAAATCAAATTTCGGAAGCGCTGCCTTGCCGGTCATCAGCGCCTCGTTAAAGCATTTGTTTATAAGCGGAATATCAAGCGCGTTTACCGATTCGATATCCCGCGTGCCGTCCGGCAGCAGCGGCAGCGTTTCCTGCGGCAGGTAAAAATCGTCAAGAGATACAACATCGGTTTTAATGCCTTGCTTTGCGAGTGCTTCCCGCAGCATATGCGCTGTTGTGGTCTTCCCCGAGGAGGACGGACCTGCAATAGCGATAACCTTTATGCTTTTATTTTGAGCTATCCTATCAGCCGCCGCGGATATTTCGTTCAGATAGTGCCGCTCGGCGCGCATGACTAATTCCTTCGGGCTTTTTTCCGCAAGATCATTTATTGTCTGCAGGGTACTTTTCATAGAATTTCAGAATACCGTCCTTCCGTTTTTTTATTTCGGAAAACCGACTTATATATTCATATGGATATTTAAAGTTGAAAATGCGTTCAATATTATTTCCGCCCGGTTCTCTCATTTTTGTTACGGCAGACGCGCCGCAGGCAAGAATTGTGTGGGTCTCGTCCATAGTATAAACATTGTAAAGACATTCCGTTCCCGGCTTTGCATAGCCCACATTTTCAAGATTCCCGACGGTTTTGCTCTGCCTGTACATATAGTATGGGTAAATTCCCGCATTTTCAAGCGTTTTTTCCGCAAATTCCACCATTTCGGCAGCCGCTGCGCCCATTTGCGCCTCGGGGAACATCCCCGAGGTGTTAAGCGTTGACGAGCGCTTCATCGAAAGCGAATGAACGGTAACGCTTTCTGGGCATAGCGCCAAAACGCGGTCAATTGTATTTTTAAAGCTCTCCGGCGTATCCCCCGGCAAGCCCGCTATAAGGTCGGTATTTATGTTTTTAAAGCCGCATTCCCTTGCAAGTCTGAACGCCGCTTCCGTTTCCTCGGCGGTGTGCTTTCTGCCTATGTTTTTAAGTACATCGTCGTTCATGGTTTGTGGGTTTATGCTGATTCTTGAAGCGCCCATTCGTTTTATGACTTCAAGCTTTTCTCTTGTTACGGTGTCGGGTCTGCCTGCCTCTACCGTGTATTCCGCCGCGCTCTGTACGGGGAAATTCTCCGCCACTGCCGACATTATTTCTTCAAGCTGCTTATCGGTTACGGAGGTGGGAGTTCCGCCGCCTATATAAATCGTTTCAAGCCTTAAAGAAAGCTTTTTCGCTATTTCTGCCGTAAGCCTTAATTCCTCGCATAAAAGGTCTATATACTGCGGAATAAGCCTGCGCGCCTGCTCCACCGAGTGCGAAACAAAGGAGCAATAGGCGCACCTTGTCGGGCAAAACGGGATTGAAATATAAAGGCTGTAGGAGCTTTTGCCGGAGAGATCGGTTATTCTTTTCTCCGCTGCAACGGTTTTTTTGCAAAGCTCTGTTTTTGAAGGCTTTACATACAGCGCGTTTTTAAAATACTGCTCTGCCGCAGTCTCGCCCTCCGCCTTGCAAAGCCGCGAAAAAAGCTTGGCGGGGCGAACGCCGGTAAGTATTCCCCACGGCGGTGTATAGCCCGATGCCGCAACAAAGCAATTATAAAGTGCTGCGGCTATAAGCCGTTCGCACTCTTTCTCATAATTTTCCGCGCTGTTTTCAAGCGTTTTTTCATCGGTATAAGTATTTTCGCCGAGAATAAGCTCCGCCGACAGGCGCGTCACACCGTTTTCGGATGACAGAACGGTCACGGCGGCGCGGTCGGAACGGCTGCGGTTTTCGCATATTTCGATTTTTTCAAACGGCAGAAAAATTCTTATCAGCTTTTCAAGCTCATAGCCGAATGAATGACCTATTAAACACAGTTTCATTTTTACCACACAAACATATTGTTTTCTTTTTCATACCCCACGGTAGTAAAATCACCGTGACCCGGGTAAACCTTGGTTTCATTTGGCAGGGCTATCAGACGTTTAAGCGATTTTTTAAGGGCTTTAAGGCTGCCGCCCGGCATATCGGTTCTGCCCACGGCGCCCGCAAAAAGCGTATCACCCGAAAAAAGGCTTTCGCCCGAAAGGTAGGAAACGCCGCCCACGGTGTGACCCGGGGTTAAAATTACCTCAAAATCAATATCGCCGACGCTGAATTTTTCGCCGTCACAAAATGTGCGGTCGGCAGAAAAGGGGGCTATATGCGCATGAAATTTATCCGATAGATTAAGCTCGGTATCCTTGAGGGCGGGTGCGTCAAGCTCACCTATACCTATTTCTACGCCGGTTTCGTCTCTTAAGGCTTCCGCCCCGCCTATGTGGTCAAAATGCGCGTGGGTTATAAGTATCATTCGCGCTTTGCCCTCGCTCGCCTTTAAAAAATCCGCGGTTATTTCGGTTTTAAAGCCGGGGTCTATAACCACTGCCGCCTTATCTGTTGAGATCAGGTAACAGTTTGTTTTAATCAGCCCCAGGTGTATTGCTCTGATTTCCATTTTTCCTCCATATATCGGTATCAAACAAGATTGTAACGGGTCCGTCGTTTATTAATGACACCTGCATATCCGCGCCGAAAATTCCCGTTTCAACGCTTTTAATGCCGTTTTTACGCAATTCCTCACAGTAAAGCATATACAGCTTATTTGCTTTTGTCGGTTCCATCGCACCTGTGAACGATGGGCGGTTGCCCTTTTTAACATCGGCGCATAGGGTGAACTGGGAAATTACCAGCATTTCGCCGTTTATATCACAGACCGAGCGGTTCATTTTGCCGTTTTCATCACAGAATATACGCAGAGCCGCCGTTTTTTTGGCAAGCAGGGCCGCATCCTCCGGGGTATCATTCGTTTCGGCACCGAAAAGCACCATAAGCCCTTCACCGCATTTTCCCGCGGCTTTCCCGTTTACCGCCACGCTTGCGTTTTTAACACGCTGAATTACCGCTTTCATTACTGATTTATCCTTTCTACGCTGAAAACGCCCTGAAGCTTTTCGAGCCGCGCTATAATGCTTTTAAGGTGTTCAACGCTTTCAGCCGAGAGCGACATTATAACTAAGCAATTGCCGCTCTTTGTTTGCCTTGCGCTTATGCTGTGCACCGGAACGCGCATATTCTGCACCGCGTTCATAACGTCTATTAAAAGTCCTTCGCGGTCGATTGCCGAAACCTGCAATGTAGATATAAACTTCTCCGACTGAGTGCCGTCCCAGTGCGCGGGAATCCAGCGTTCCGGCTCGGGAGAATCGGCAATATTCACAGGCACATTGTTGCAGTCCCGCTTATGAATTGAAACGCCGTGACCTCGGGTAATAAAGCCTATAATATCATCGCCCGGCAGCGGAGTGCAGCACTTTGAAAGCTTTATAAGGCAATTATCGATGCCGTCCACCACAACGCCTTCGGATGATTTGCTGCGCCGTGTTTCGGGTACTGTGACGATCTCCTGCGGCTTCTGTGCGGCAGTGCGCTTGTTGTAATCCTCTTTTATTCGCGGCATTATTTTTGAGAGCAGTATTCCGCCGTAGCCTATTGCGGCGTAGAACTCGTCCGCCCCCGAAAATTTGAGCCGCTTTGCAATGTCATCTATAAACTCCGCACTTTCATTCTCGGGCAGATCTATTCCGTTTCGGCGGAATTCGCGCTCAACATCCAGCTTGCCTGCGGCGATGTTTTCGGCGCGTTTTTCCTTTTTGAACCACGAGCGGATTTTCGATTTTGCCTGTGAGGTCACCGCAATATTGAGCCAGTCGCGGCTGGGCCCGTGCCCCGGCTGATTGGTGGTTAAAATTTCAATTACCTCGCCGGTTTTAACCTCGTGATTTATCGGCACTATTTTTCCGTCTGCCTTGGCGCCCACCATTTTAATGCCTACCGCCGAATGTATTGCAAAGGCGAAATCCACTATCGTAGAGCCTACGGGCAGATTTATAACATCGCCTCTCGGAGTAACCGCGAAAACATCCTCCTGCGATAAATCGACCTTTATACTGCGTACAAGGTCTGAAGCGTCTGTGGAAGCCGCCTGCGAATCGAGTATCTGCCTTATCCACTCGAGCCGCCGCTCCATTTTGGCATTATTATCGGTAATGCCCTCCTTATACTTCCAGTGCGCCGCTATACCGAACTCTGCGGTGTGGTGCATCTCGAAGGTGCGTATCTGAATTTCAAACGGTATTCCCGCACGGCTTATGACCGTTGTATGGAGCGACTGGTACATATTGGGCTTCGGCGTTGAAATATAGTCCTTGAATCTGTTGGGTATCGGGCGGAACATATCATGCATGATACCGAGGATATTGTAGCAGTCGGCTACCGTGTCGGTTATTATTCTTATGGCGTAAATATCGTATATTTCGTCAAAATCCTTGCCCTGAACATACATTTTGCGGTATATTCCGTAAATTGACTTTATTCTGCCCTGAAACGCCATTTCCACGCCCGGCATTTCTTCATGAAGTCGTTTTTCTATGCGCTGTTTTATTTCCTCCAATATCTGCTCGCGGTGCTGCTTTCTTAACATCAGCAGGTCTTCAATTTCCTTGTAGGCGATGGGATCGAGGTGCTTAAGCGCCAAATCCTCAAGCTCCTCCTTGACGGGTCTGATACCGAGCCTGTGCGCTATCGGCGCATAAATTTCCAGCGTTTCAACCGATTTGTCCCTCTGCTTCTGCGGGGACATCGCATCAATAGTGCGCATATTGTGAAGGCGGTCTGCAAGCTTTATAATTATTACGCGTATATCCTGACCCATCGCAATGAGCATTTTCCGGAGGCTTTCCGCCTGTTGCTGCTCCTTGGTGGTGAAATTCAGTCTGCCTATTTTGGTAACGCCGTCAACCAGCAGCGCAACCTCGTCGCCGAACTCGCGCTTTATGTCATCAATCGTGGCGTCGGTATCCTCCACCACATCGTGCAGGAGAGCCGCGGCTATTGATTCGCTGTCCATTCCGAGGGAAACGATTATAAGCGCTACATTAAAGGGATGGATATAATAGTCCTCGTTTGTCTGCCGCTTCTGACCGTCATGCTTCAGCACGCAGTATTCAAAAGCCTTTTTTATAAGCTTTTGATCGTACCTTCCGCCGAAATCCTGCATTTGTTTATACAGCCTGTCGTAATCTCTTTGCTGTGCCTCGGTCATTTTGCCGTTCCTCCCTCCGAAAGCTTTTTGTATGTAGGCGAATTGCAAAGCTCGTTTCTTTTGCCGGTTGTTTTCAAAACGCCGTCCTTATTTTTTTCAATGAGCCCAAGCTCCGATAAAACCGTAAGCGATATTTCCGACTTGGCATATCCCGGGTCTTTGAGCGATAAATATTTTATCCGTTCGGCGTTCGTACCGAAGGCACCTATCATGCGATATACCGTCCCCGTTTCCTGCCTTGATGGCAATACATCGTTTATATTAAATCGCTTCCCCGATAAGAAAAGCTCCAAATTATCCATTTCTCTGAAAAGCCGCTCATCATCAGTTCCGCTCATGCGAAGCGCCTTTATTCTGACGGATAAATTGTATTCCCCGCCGTAGAAATCGGTTTCAACGGTTACCGCCGCGTCTAAAATATCACCTTCCTTAAAGCAGAAACGCTCGGGCGTTACGCCGAAAAGCAGCGCCTGAAAGGTGTTTTCCGCCTTTGAGAAGAGCAGACGGAGGTGCTTTCCGCCGCCTATGGGGGTGATTCTTATCAGGGTGACGCCGAAAACGCCGAAAACAGGCGTCGGATTTCCCGCACCGAACGGTTCTAGCTGCTTTATCGCGTCTGCCAAATCAAGAGAAAGCGCGGAGGGCTTCAGCCGACAGTCAAGCCTTAATGTTGGGGGAACGAAGGGTATAGCTTCGGCGTAT
>URNB01000083.1 GCA_900549055.1 uncultured Oscillospiraceae bacterium | reverse complement strand
TAACTAAAAAAGCCAGACCTACTTTGTAGATCTGACTTTTTCAGTGACCTTGAAAATAAAGGGTTTTCGGGTAAGTGGCGATTACTCCCACTCAATAGTTGCCGGGGGTTTGGAGGTTATATCGTACACAATGCGGTTAACGCCCTTGACCTCGTTTACTATGCGGCGGGAGGCGGCGTCAAGCACCTCATACGGGATGCGCGCCCAGTCTGCCGTCATAAAGTCGCCGGTTGTTACGGCGCGGAGAGCCACGGTGTAGTCGTAAGTTCTGAAATCGCCCATAACGCCTACCGAGCGCATATTTGTAAGCACAGCGAAATACTGACCGATTTCTCTGTCAAGCCCGGCGTTTGCCACTTCCTCGCGGAAGATTGCGTCGGCATCCTGCAGAATGGCAATTTTCTCGCGGGTGAGCTCGCCGATAATGCGAACGCCGAGTCCGGGTCCCGGGAAGGGCTGACGGTAAACCATGTTTTCGGGCATATCAAGCTCAAGGCCGACCTTGCGAACCTCATCCTTAAACAGGTCTCGGAGCGGCTCTATTATCTCATCAAAATCAACATGGTCGGGGAGACCGCCGACATTGTGATGGCTTTTTATAAGTGCGGCATCGCCCACGCCGGATTCTATGCAGTCGGGGTAAATCGTACCCTGAACAAGATAGTCAACCTTGCCGATCTTTTTGGCTTCGGCTTCAAACACGCGGATAAATTCTCTGCCGATTATCTTGCGCTTTTGCTCTGGATCGCTGATTCCGCGGAGCTGACCCAAAAACTGCTCCGACGCATCGATTGATATAAGATTAATGTTGTATGTACCTCTGAAAAGGTCGTTTACCTGCTTTGCTTCGTCCTTTCGAAGCAGACCGTGGTCAACAAAAATGCAGGTGAGATTATCGCCGACCGCCTTGTGCAAAAGCAGAGCGGCAACCGAACTGTCAACCCCGCCGGAAAGGGCGCAGAGCACCTTTTTATCACCGATTTTGGCTTTGAGCGCGTCAATTGTGCGGGAGGTGAAGGAGGACATTGTCCATTCGCCCTTGCAGCCGCAGACATTGTATATAAAGTTCCTTATCATTTTAGAGCCGAGCGGAGTGTGCATAACCTCGGGGTGGAATTGAACGGCATAGAGCCTGTCCTTCGGGTTTTCCATTGCGGCGACAGGGCAAACATCGGTTTTGCCGACAATCTTAAAGCCGAGCGGCACCTGCCTTATGTAATCGGTATGGCTCATCCAGCAAACGGTTTTCGGGGGGATATCCGCAAAAAGCTTGCTGCCGTTATCAACCTTTACTTCAACCTTGCCGTATTCGCTGGCACCCGCGGTCACCTCGCCGCCGAGCATGTGCGCCATAAGCTGCGCGCCGTAGCAAATGCCCATTACAGGTATTCCGAGCTCAAAAAGCTCGCGGCTGTAAAGCACGGCGTTTTCGCCGTAAACGCTTTTCGGCCCGCCGGTTAAAATTATTCCTTTGTAGTCCGCTGCCTTTATTTCTTCGATCGGGGCGGTGTAGGGACGAATCTCCGAATAGACATTATTCTCTCTTACGCGCCTGGCGATAAGCTGGTTATACTGACCGCCGAAATCAAGCACTAAAATCTTTTCCATTTCAATCTCCGTTCTGCCGTTTATGCGTCGGCAAAAAATGCATACTGCCTTTTTCGGCGAGCTTTCTTCGCCGTGACGCAGCTTAAATATATTATATAATAAAGAATTCCGTTTGTCTATCCCCAAACCTCATTTTTTTAACGAAAAAAGCGGGCTTGTCTTTTTCGTCCGGTTTTGTTATAATACTATCTGCTCGGTACAGTACTTTATTTTTTTGCGAGGTGAAAGCATTGACGTTTTTAAACCGCCTTAAAAAAACATTTATCAACAGGAAGTTTCTGGGCTTTTGCTCAATAGGTATAGTAAACACCTTTAACACTGCGTTTTTTTCATGGCTGGCGCATTTTAAGGTGCAGGAAAATGTTGCGGCGCATATCGGCTTTTTCGTATCGCTCACGATTAATTATATACTCAACAGTATTATTGTCTTTAAAAGCCGGCTGAAATTGAGAAAATATCTGCGCTTTTTAATATCCTACATACCGAATCTGATAATATATACGCTGGTTTCCTTTATAACGATAAATCTTTGGAAAATGGATCAGTTTTGGGCGACCGTATTAGCCACTGCGGCGGGAGGTCCCATAACCTTTGTTATAATAAAGCTTTATGCCTTCGGCAATAAGATTAAAAAGGAAGACGAGTGCTGAAAGTCCCGCACCGTAAATGCCGAATGACGGAAAAAACAGTTGCAGAGCGGCTTTCAAGGTGCTATAATAAAAAGAACAAAGGTTCGCATAAAAACCGCCCGTGATATATAAGGCGGAGAACGGAGACAGTCTATGTCAAAATCACCTCTTACCGAAAAACAGCTTGCTGTTTATAATTATCTTATAAAGGAAATGAACGGCGGCATTCCGCCGACGGTCAGGGAGATATGCGCCGCTACCGGGATAAAATCCACATCGACCGTTCATTCTATCTTAAGCATACTCGAAGAAGAGGGCTATATTATAAGGGACGCAAAGTCCTCCCGTGCGATTCGGCTCGATATGGAGTACGATTCGTCCTTGGTGCCGGTCGTCGGCAAGATTACTGCCGGTCAGCCCATATTGGCTGTTGAGGAAATTGAGGATTATATACCGTACCCCTCAAAAAATTCCGAGGGTCTTTTTGCTTTGCGGGTTTCGGGGCTTTCAATGCGTGACGCCGGAATACTCGACGGAGATGTTATAATAGCCGATAAAAACAAAACCTGCCGAAACGGCGATATTGTTATCGGAATGGACGGTGACGAGGCAACCGTCAAGCGCCTATTGATTCGGGACGGAAGAATTATATTCATGCCCGAAAACCCCGATTATTCACCGATTTATCCCGAAGACCCGCATGTCATCGGTAAGGTGGTAGGCTGCTTCAGAAAATATTGAGGAATAACGGAATGAAAAAATATATAGAGCTTTTTACCGACGGCGCTTGCTCCGGGAACCCCGGCCCTGGCGGCTGGGGTGTTATTCTGCGCTATGGGCAGTATGAAAAGGAGCTTTCCGGCGGGGAAGACGAAACCACCAATAACCGAATGGAGCTTACCGCGGCGATAAAGGGGCTTGAAGCGTTAAAGGAGCCTTGTGTAGTAAGGCTTGTGACGGATTCAAAATATGTTTCCGACGGAATAATCAAGGGCTGGGCGGAATCCTGGCGGAAAAACAACTGGATCAAGTCAGATAAAAAGCCGGCGCTTAATTCCGATTTGTGGGAGCGGCTGCTTGGGCTTTTGGCTGAACATGATGTAAAAATAGAGTGGGTGAAGGGTCATGCAGGTCACCCCGAAAACGAACGCTGCGACCGCCTGGCGGTTGAATATTACAAAAAATTAAAGGAAGAACGATAAATGTCAAAGTCAAGAGATAGAATCACTTATATTGTAACGGGAGCGCTTATTGCCGCGGCTTATGTGGGACTCACATTTTTAAGCAATATTTTCAATCTTGCCTACGGGCAGATACAGTTCCGTGTTTCCGAGGTGCTTACAATACTGCCGATATTCACCCCCGCTGCGATTCCCGGGCTTACAATAGGGTGCTTTATCGCGAATATCGCGTCATTTAATCCGCTTGATATGATTTTCGGCACATCCGCAACGCTGATAGCTGCGCTGCTTACATATTTTTTGAGGAATATAAGATTTAAGGGTATTCCGCTGCTTTCAATGCTTCCTCCCGTGATAATAAACGCGGTAGTCATAGGTCTTGAACTTGCGTTTTTCTTTCTTCAGGATGTAAGTCTGCTTTGGGGCTTTGCAATTTCAGCACTTGAGGTGGGGCTTGGTGAGCTTGTGATATGCGTGGGTCTCGGAATACCGTTTTATTTGGCGATAGAAAAAAACGGTCTTTTCAAAAGAAAGCCCGGCAATGATGATAAATTATGATTTACCAAAGGGAAACAATCCTTAAAAACGGCGAAAGGTGTATTTTGAGGAACGGCACCGAGCAGGACGGCGAGGCGGTGCTTGAGGTCTTCAATATTACGCACGGGGAGACCGATTTTTTAATGTCATACCCGGATGAATGCATATTTACGCCTGCGCAGGAATCGGAGTTTTTGAAAGAAAAAACCGAGAGTAAAAATGAAATTGAAATTGTGGCTGAAATAAACGGTAAAATTGTTGGTACTGCCGGAATTGACGCTGTGGGCGGTAAATTCAAAATAAGCCACCGCGCTGACTTCGGTATTGCAATCTTAAAGGAATACTGCGGGCTTGGTATAGGCTCGGCACTTACAAATGCCTGTATTGAGTGCGCAAGGGCGGCGGGATTCTCGCAGTTAGAGCTTAATGTGGTTGCCGAAAACAAAGCCGCAGTATCGCTTTATAAAAAGCTCGGCTTTTGCGAATACGGCAGAAATCCGTTGGGCTTTCGCTCACGGATATCGGGTATGCAGGAGCTTGTTTTAATGCGGCTTGAGCTTGAATGATGCGAATTTAAGTCTCGGATGAAGCAACGCCGCAAATAATATATCGGCACGGTCTTTTATTGTATTATGTAATATGTGAAAAGAAAAAACGGCTTCTGCGGAAGAATTCGGATGAAATACGATATCAGCTATCCTCTTGAAATATTTTCCTTAATTCCGCAAGGGCGGGGGCTATGTCGGCTTCGGGTATTCCCGAAAGGCAAAGTGATACCGCTCCGTTTTTTTCTGCGGGTATCAGCTTGATATTTCTGCTTTCGGCGGCGGCGCAAAGCTCGCCGCTTTCTTTGTTTGTATCCGTTTCCAAAAGCACTGTGAGGGACGGCTCGAAAAGAGTTATTCGTGCAGACGGAAGGTATTTGTCCGCCGCGTCGAAAAAGCATTTGCTTTTAATGCCGTTCAGCTTTCTGAGTCTGCGCAAATGCCGTTCGAGTGAGCCTGACGATATGTAATTCTGAAGCGCTAATTGCTCGATTTTCCCGCAGGTTTGGTTGTAAACTCCGTGCGATCGACGGAATTTTTCGGCAAGGGAGGCGGGCAGCGCCATATACGCTATTCTGACACTCGGAAGCAGCAGCTTTGAAAAGCTGCCTATATATACCGTTTTTTCGGGACATTTGCTTTGAAAGGCGCAGACCGCTCTGGCGGAGCGCCGCAGCTCGCCGTTGTAATCATCCTCTATTATAAGTCTGCCGTTTTCGGCGTTTACCCAGTCCGCAACGGCGTTCCGGCGTGACGATAGTCCCGTTATGCTGATTTTGGCAAGGCGTGAGGGTATCAAAAACAGGGTGCCTATGTCTTTATCCTCGAGTTCATTTAAAATAACGCCGTTGCGGTCGCTTTTCAAGGCAGTGCAGGGAATGGAATGATTTTCAAAAACACGAGCCGCCTGATCAAAGCTGCCGCCCTCTATACCGACGCTTCTTTTCTTTTCCATAAGTCCGCACAGAATACTGATGAGCGGTCCTACGCCCGCACCGACTATAATATTTTCCGCCGAGGTTATTACTCCGCGTGCTTTGTAGGAATAATCTGCAAGCACCTCCCTTAAGCCCGGCTCTCCCTGCGGATCGCCGTAGGAGGTGAGCTCTTCGGTATCCCGCAAGACCTCGCGCACAGTCTTTTTCCATAGATCGGTGTCAGCGGCGGCGGGGTCTATTTTTTTGCCCGAAAAATCATAGCGCATTTCGCGTTTTTCTATTCTTTCGGTCCGCTGCGGCTTTTGCGGCGGATTCGTGCGTATGAAATAGCCCCTTTGCGGCAATCCCTCCGCAAGCCCTTCAATGCAGAGCTTCAGATAGGCGCTTTCAACCGTTGTTCGGCTGACCGACAGCTGTTCTGCCGCCTCCCTTATGGATGGGAGGCGTTCGCCGTTTTTGATAACGCCGTTTACAATTGCGGTGTATAATGCCTCATACAGCCGCCTGTAGACAGCACCCGAGCCGTTTTTTAAATCAATGAAGTCCAAAAGCATATTAAAACTGTCCTTTAAAAAATAATTAAATTTGGCTATTTATTAATGTACACATCGTTGCTATAATAATAACACCTACTTGTTTGATATGCAAATACTTTTTTAAAGAAGGGCTAAAAAATGAAAAAAACAAAACACGAGCAAATTGTAAACATAACAATGATTCCGCTTTTCGCGGCGCTCTGCTACATTGCACTGACGGTGCTTTTTATTCCGTTTGCGAATATGTACATACACTTCGGAAATTTAATAGTTGTTTTGGCGGCGCTGCTCATAGGCGGCTGGCAGGGCGGATTGGCAGGCTCTATCGGAATGGGCTTTTACGATATTTTCAACGGCCGTTTTACTTCCCAACACGATGGTTACGTGATTGGATCTCTTACGAATTCTGTGAGCTCTTCCCTGTGGAGCCGGTCTCAATCTTTTCAGAATACCTGCACCGTCAACGAAAATTTCCTGCACGAACAAGGACGCTTCGTCAACACGTTTACCCTCGTTCTTTTGTTCCCAGTTAGCAATTGCTGAAAGCAACAACTTTTCAACTCTACGAGCAGCTTCTTTAGGACAAAACTTAAGCATATCCAAAGCTTTCTGTACATCTACCCCGCGAACCAAGTCTGCCACCAATCTCATTTTTTGAGGAGATGTAGGACAATCGCGAAGAATTGCAAAAGCCTTCTCTTTTTTGGCTTCTTTATTCTGATTTGCTCTTAATCTTTTTCTTGCACCCATTTTAATACATCTTCTTTAGTTCAACCTTACCATGCATTACCTTTTCTTCTTATCAGCATGGCCTCTGAATGTACGCGTCGGAGCGAATTCACCCAATTTGTGACCTACCATATTTTCAGTCACGAATACCGGGATAAATTTATTACCGTTGTGTACAGCGATAGTGTGCCCTACGAAGTCAGGAGAAATCATGGAATGACGAGCCCAGGTTTTAACAACCGATTTCTTATTGGACTCATTCATCACCAATACTTTTTTCTCTAGCTTGAAATCAATAAAAGGGCCTTTTTTTAACGAACGACTCATAACATCAATAATTAATCAGTTATTTTTTCCTTCTTTCTATGATATACTTGCTAGAGTGCTTCTTCGGAGCTCTAGTCTTGTATCCTTTAGCCAACAAGCCTTTTCTTGAGCGAGGATGTCCTCCTGAAGCGCGGCCTTCACCACCACCCATCGGGTGATCAACCGGGTTCATCACGACACCTCTCACGCGAGGTCTGCGACCTAACCAGCGCGTACGACCGGCTTTACCTGAACGTTCCAAAGCGTGGTCGGAGTTAGACACCGTACCTACTGTGGCGCGACAAGCTGCCAACACCATACGAACCTCACCGGAAGGTAATTTGATAGAAACGTATTTGCCGTCTCTTGCCACTAACTGAGCGTATGAACCGGCACTACGAGCCATCACGGCTCCCTGTTGCGGTCTCAACTCGATGTTATGAATGATTGTACCTAGTGGGATTTCAGATAAGAACAAAGAATTACCTACTTCCGGAGCAACACCTGCACCACTCATCACGGTTTGATCAACTTGCAACCCGTCCGGTGCCACGATGTAACGTTTTTCTCCGTCTGCATACACCAATAGAGCAATTCTCGCCGTACGATTGGGATCGTACTCGATCGTTGCAACACGAGCCGGAACATTATCCTTGTCGCGTTTGAAATCTATTATTCTGTATCTTTGTTTATGACCACCACCTATATATCTCATTGTCATTTTACCGGAATGGTTACGTCCACCGGTTCTTTTCTTCGGTCCTAACAATGATTTCTCAGGTCTATCTGTAGTCAACTGATCAAAGGTAATCGCTACCTTATGTCTCTGACCAGGAGTTACAGGGTTTAATTTTCTTACAGCCATCTTAATTAAATATTGCTAAAAAAATCAATACTATCACCTTCTGCTAAGGTCACAATTGCTTTCTTGAATGAAGCGGTTCTTCCGGAGATAACACCTGCTTTCGTGTAACGGGATTTTGCATCTCCCTGGTACACCATCGTGTTTACATTCTTCACGGTCACGCTGTACATTGCTTCAACTGCTCTCTTAATCTCTAATTTATTCGCTGCTTTGTTTACAACAAACGCTACTCTGTTCTGCTTGTCAGTCAATGCTGTCATTTTCTCTGACAAAATGGGCTTAAATATCACTTGCATGTCTTACTCTTCATTAAGATTGAACATTTCATTCAGGCCCTGCACCGAACTTTCAACGAACACGAGATTCTTAGCTCTCATGATATTGTAAGTTGCAAGATCGCTAACTCTCATCACATCCAAATATTGCAAGTTACGAGCGGATAACAGAACGTTATCGTTCATCTCGTTCGTCACCAACAGGATGTTCCGATCACCTAATTTCAGGTTATTCAACAGCTGTACCATCTGTTTTGTCTTCGGTGCCTCGAAGTTGAGATCCTCAACAATAGTAACTGCATTTTCAGCAACTTTCACAGATAACGCTGATTTACGGGCCAATCTTTTCAGCTTCTTGTTCAATTTGAAGCTATAATCTCTTGGTACGGGTCCAAACACTCTACCACCACCTCTGAACAGAGGGTTCTTGATACCACCAGCACGGGCACCACCGGTACCTTTTTGCTTTTTCAGCTTGCGGGTACTACCGGAAATCTCGTTTCTTTGTTTTGACTTGTGGGTTCCTTGGCGGTTGTTCGCTAAAAACTGCTTTACATCAAGATAAATAGCGTGCTCGTTAGGCTGAATCCCGAAGATAGCGTCGTTTAACTCTACCTTCCTGCCTGTCTCTTGTCCGGCAATGTTTAATACACTTAACTCCATTACTTCTCGATAATTACGTATGAACCTTTAGCTCCGGGAATAGAACCCTTCACCAATAACAAATTATTCTCGGGTATCACCTTCAACACTTCCAGATTCTGAACCGTTATTCTATCACCACCTGTTTGTCCACCCATGCGCATTCCTTTGAAAACGCGTGACGGTGTAGAACAAGCACCGATAGATCCCGGCTTTCTCTGACGGTTGTGCTGACCGTGAGTAGCCTCTCCAACTCCAGCAAAACCGTGGCGTTTCACAACACCTTGAATCCTTTTCCCTTGCTGGTTCCTACAACATCAACGTATTCTGTTCCCTCGAACAGTTTCACGTCAATTACATCTCCTAACTTGTACTCGACATCATACCCTGAAAACTCAACGAGCTTTCTTTTCGGAGTTGTGCCTGCCTTCTTAAAATGTCCACTTAGCGGCTTCGTTGTGTGTTTTTCTTTTTTGTCATCAAAACCCAACTGAAGTGCTGTGTAAC
>URNB01000082.1 GCA_900549055.1 uncultured Oscillospiraceae bacterium | reverse complement strand
CTATAACGGCGACCATATGTCCATGTATGCCGTGAATTCCTCGGTTCCGAAAACGCTTGTGCGGTATTTGGTGCGCTACGAGGCAGAGTGTGCCGGCGGCGACACGCAAGCTGTGCTTGAGGATATTCTTGCTACGCCCGTCTCCCCCGAGCTTTTACCGGCGGATGAAAACGGCGAAATAGTTCAGAAGACCGAGGATCTTGTAGGCCCCTATGAGCTGCACGACTTTTTTCTTTACCACATGCTGCGTTTCGGCGAAGCGCCGTCAAAAATTTACCGTTTGGCGCTTATCGCGTTTGACGGCATTTACAGCGGAGATGTAATTTTACACTGGCTTAAAACCTTTATACGCCGCTTTTTCTCGCAGCAGTTTAAGCGCTCCTGCATACCGGACGGCCCCAAAGTCGGCTCTGTTACCCTCTCCCCCCGCGGAGACTGGCGTATGCCGTCCGACGCGTCAGCCGCGCTCTGGCTTTCCGAGCTTGAAGAGTAAATTCATTCGGAATGCAGAATCCTAAATAATTAAAACAAAAGCCTGTTGTTATCGGTTTTCCCGACAGCAATAGGCTTTTATATGCGCTTTTGCAAAAATCATTGCCTCACGGTGCTTGGGGGCGATGTCCCGCCGGATATTTAAAATCCGATAGCCGTTTGTATTTCTTTGCAAATGCTCGACATACGGCCGTCATACAAATTTATTATACGGCGGCCTTTTTTTTCGGCGTATTTAAGCGTTGAAGCGGTTCCGCCGGGCTTACCGTCGTACCAGGTGATAACATAATCGCTGTTATCCACCAAAAAGGCGTTTCTTTTAAAATAGCAGCCCTTATAATATTCCTTCGACATAACCACGATCTCATCCGCATTCTCTATGATCTTATTATAGCGGGAATGCCACGGCTCCGAAAACCCGTCGCCCTGCCCCTCAAACGGCAGTACGCATACAAGCCGAACATTGCGGCCCGCCCTTTTAAGCAGCAGCACCGATTCGGCGGCTATAATATCAAAGCCCATTGCCATGCCGCTGTAAAAGGTAACGCAGGCGTCCTTCGGGAGCGAAAAAATTATATCGATAAGCTTATTCTGAAGACTTTCGAATTCGCTCATTTTTTTGTTTAACGGGAACGGGAATTTCGAGGGTCTGTAGCCTGTAAAGCAGCAGAAAATTTCCCGTCCGTTTTCTTCGTTTGATACTGTTAAATTCCTCATTCGACACACTCCGAGCCTTGACTAAATCAGTCTTATGGTATATAATCAGTGGTAATACAGAAGCTTTAAATTTTAAGAGGTGAGCTAAATGGACGCTATTGACCTTAAACTTATAACCCTGCTGCAAAAGAATGCCAGAACGCCGCTCAAGGTTTTGGCAAGTCAGGTTTTTCTTTCCTCCCCGGCAACCGCGGCGCGGATAGAAAAGCTTGAAAATGACGGTATTATCAGCTCATACTCTGCAAACATAGATATGAAAAAAGCAGGCTTCCCGATTATTGCATTTATCCAGCTTGATCTTGATCCGAAGCTTAAGCCTACCTTTTACCCCTTTGTGCGCTCGCATCCGCATGTGCTTGAATGCAGCTGCATAACAGGGCGGTATTCGCAGCTTATCAAGGTTGCCTTTGAAACGACCGAGGCGCTTGACGCCTTTATCGGTGAACTGAACGGCTTCGGCCACACAGAAACGCAAATTGCGTTTTCCACACCGCAGCCGCCGCGCGGCATAGGGCTTGAGGCAATAAAATCATAGCCCAAGCATTTGACATTGTTTTACACTGATTATAGCAAAATTACACTCAATTGTCAAGTTTTTATTACCGTTATACTTAAAAAGAATTAATTCTCCCGGAGTTATTTTAAATGAAGCATTTTATAAAATTCACAGCGCTGCTTACCGCCGTTATTCTGCTGCTCGGCACCGTCGGCTGCAAGGACAGCTATCAAAACGCAATTATTTATTATGAAGTACCCGAGCGCCCCTTTACGCTTGACGCGCAGACCGCCTCAACCGATTCGGAGCTGTCGATAGTAAAAAATATTTACGAGGGGCTGCTTCGGAAAAATTCAAGCGGTGCCGTTGTCTGCGGTGCGGCGGAAAGCTTTGAAAAAAACGGACTCAAATATACCTTCAAGCTCCGTGAAAACGGCGTTTGGAGCAATAAAGAGCCTCTTACCGCCGCCGATTTCGTTTTCGGTCTTCGCCGCGCGGTGACGCCCGCAACCGCAGCCCCGTTTGCTTCCCGCCTTTTTGCAATCAAAAACGCAAAGGAAATCGGCAACGGCAAAAAAAGCGCCGACACTTTAGGCGTTTCAGCCCCGGATGAGCACACGGTAATAATCGAGCTGGCATACGATGACCCGAGCTTTGAGGAAGCTCTTACCACAAGCGTTGCCATGCCCTGCAATGAAAAATTTTTCAATGAATCGGGCGGCAAGTACGGGCTTACGCTCAACACCGTAATATCCTGCGGCAGCTACAGGCTCGGGCGCTGGAATGACGATGAAAATTCCTTCGGAATACGCATTTATTCCTTTGAAAGCTACAAGGGCACATTCAAAGCGAAAAATTCCGCCGTTTATATAACCTGCACGAAGGATAAAACGCCGTACGAACGGCTTTGCGACAATAATGTGGATATAACATTTATAGATTCCGCACTTTCCGATAACGCAAAAGCGGCGGGACTTAAAGCCACAAATTATCAGAACATATGCTGGGTCATGACCATGGACTCATCGCTCTCGGAAAATTTCAGGAAAAGCCTTGCAATGCTTATAGGCGAGCAGGTATATTCCGCCGATTTAAAGCCGGGCTATTCTGCCGCCGCCTCCCTTTTCCCGGGCGTTATTTCCGGGGAAAAATCGAGCGCGGGCATGCTTTCCTACAATGCCGACGGTGCGAAGACGCTGTATTCCGCAGAGTTAAAAAAACAGACCGATAAAAAATTTCCGTCGGATATCAAGCTTTATTTTTACGATAACGGCGTTATAAAGCCGATTATAACCGATATTGTGGGACATTGGCAAAACAAACTCGGCGCGTTTATAAATATTGAGACCGCAAGCAGCGTCGATAAGCTGACCCCGCAGCTTAAAAGCCGCGATTTGCCGATTGCCGTCTTTCCCATACGCGCCGACAACGAAAGCCTTTCGGAATTCTCGGAGAAATTCGGCGTTTCCGCAAGCGGCAAAACCGCCGACGCCGTTCAATCCGAGCTGCTGCGCGGCACAAGCATTATTCCGCTGCTGTTCCAAAACACAACCATTGCATACTCGGACGCCTTGAGCGATGTCTACACCGTCCCCGGCGACGGATATATAGATTTTTCGTTTATAGTAAAAACAGAAAAATAAAGGGGATGTATATGGTGCGCCATATAAAAAAGCTTTGGCACAGTTTTCTCAAATATCCCATTCTCACAACCTTGCTGTTTTGCGGCGTAGCCGCCTTGGTTTTTGCTGTTATTTATGTGCTTGTTTGCGGCTCTAATGATTTTGACCTTGTCGTTTTGCTTTGTGTTTCAATTGTATTTCTGCCGTTTGTGCTCACCGCTGAAAATATTTTACTGCTTACAAACAAAAAACGGCTGACATATAAAAGTATCTTTATGAGCCTTTGGGAATTGCTCTCAATTGCTGCGGGAGTTTATTATACCGTTACACTTGCCCCCTTAAAAAATATACTTTTTAAGGATTGGTATGTTCAGCTTTACAACAATCAAAAGCATTCACCCGTATCGTCCGAGCATACACTCACACTTGCGGTTCTTTTCGCTGTTGCCGTTATCGGTCATATCTGCCTGAGATTTATCCCGCAGAATAAACGCCCGCCGCTTTTTTCGGCGCTCTGCATTTCCTCAATATATATTGGCTGCGCGCTTTGCGTCTTGTGGTGCGTACAAATTACCGGCGCGTCATTTTTCCTCTTTTTATTTCCTATAAACTATATTATACTTTCTTTCCGCGTAATAGCCTGCGAAGTGCTTTCTGCCGATAAAACGGCGGAAGAAGCGGAAGAGCAAACCAAAATGCCGCGTATCTCCGCCTTTTTGCATAATAAATCAAGCCTGCCTGTATTGGCACTGCTGTTGCTTATTCCCCTGCTCGGCGTTCTTACGGTAATTATGCTGCTTTTCGGTCAGGAGCCTGACAGCGTGGTAAAGCTTTGGACCGAAACCGCCGACTGGACAATGTCACAGAAAATTGCGCCCGAAAACCTGCCGAGAGACGGTCACTACTTATGCACCGTAGCAGCCGAGGGGCACAAAAAATTAGTAAAGCCCTTGAGAACGGGCAAAAGGCACGGTCACGAAATAACGGTAAACAGGCAGCTTTGCGTTGCAAACGCATTTGAGCAGCTGCTTTCCGAGCGTGCTCCGCACTTACACCGCGCGATTCGCAGCTTTTACGATAAAACAGGCTACCCGATAGCAAAGCATATTAAAACACCGCTTGCTGCCGACATAGTATATATAATAATGAAACCGCTTGAATGGCTCTTTTTATTGGTTCTTTACCTTTTTGATACAAAGCCCGAAAACCGAATTGCAACCCAATATCCGCACTCCGCACCACCAGAAATTTAACACAAGGGGGAAATGTCATGAAGGTCTGTGAAAAATGCGGTGCAATAAACAATAATGAGCGCTTTTTCTGCGCCGACTGCGGCGAAAAGCTGCCCGCGCCCGTTTCAAAGGCGTATGAAGCCGAAATAAACGGGCGTATATCCGATACGGGCGATAAGCTTATGCGCGAAAGCGACCCGCTTGCCGTAACGACCTTTGACCGAATAACGGGATTTGTATCCGTCGGCGGTCTGCTGCTCGCGGTTGTGCTGCTCTTTGTCGGCGCGCGTCTTCAAAGGTTTAATCCCGAGCTTATTTTGTATTCAATGCTTTTCTTTATTGTGGGAATTATCAGCTCGTTTTTGCCCCGTTTGCTTTGGTTCTTTGAAAAAATACGACTGAGTTTCACAATTTCAGGCTCTGAAAACGCAGAGCCGAGCGACTGGTATCTTTTTTGGCGCAAGGCAGGAAACCTTTTACTTTGCGTTTTCGGCTTTTTGCTGCTTTTAATAGCCGTAATTGCGGAATAATCGGTATAATTATCCTCATAATATGTTATGGGTGATAATTATATGAAAAAATTAAACGCCGTCCTTGAGTTTATTATAGTGGGCGCAGTCGGAACGCTGTGGCACTTTGTGTACGATTGGACGGGCGATAATCACTTCGTCGGCTTTTTCTTTCCCGTAAACGAAAGCACATGGGAGCATTTAAAGCTTATCTTCTTCCCCGCCCTTATCTATTCGGTCATTGAATATTATGTTATAAAAAACAAACCGCGGAATTATATTCCCGCGGCGGTTTCGGGCATTTTCAGCGGTATGCTTTCGATTGTTGTATTTTTCTACACCTATACCGGCATTATCGGCTATGATATACCGTTTTTAAACGTGCTTTCGTTCTTTATAGGCGTACTTGCAATGCTGGTCATAAAGCGGGCAATTATTAAATGCGGCTGCCTGCAAAGCAAGGCTGCAATTTATATTTCGGCAATAATAGCGGGCGTGTTTATAGTGCTGTTTGTGCGCTGGAGCTATTACCCGCCGCATATCGGGCTTTTCAGTGAACCGACCCCGTGAAGGCACACTCTCCGCTCGGGCGAAAGAATTTAACAGCAGCCTTTTGCAAACCTACTGCCACGCCTGTATATTAGAAGTTAGATATTAGATATTAGATATTAGACGGCAGATGCTAAAAGAATACCCCTCTGTTTGCTACCGCAAAAGAAGGAAGACTTTGGTCTGTACAAAGCGTTGCTTCCTTTACACATGGGGGAGCATTTGTATTAATCAGCCGTTTCCTTCAAGAACTCCGAAATTCTCTCAAGCGCTTCCTTGATGTGCTCGGTCGAATAGCAGTAGGAAGCGCGCACAAAGCCCTCCCCGCTGTTTCCGAACGCAGTACCCGGAATGACTGCCACACGCTTTGAATAAAGCAGCCTTTCGCAAAATTCCTCGCTGCTCATACCGGTGGTTTTGATTGATGGGAAAGCATAGAAAGCCCCCCTCGGCTCGCGGCAGATAAGCCCCAGCTTATTAAAGCCGGATACTATAAGCCTGCGGCGCATATCGTATTCCCTAACCATGCGCTCAACATCCTCATCGCAGCTTTTAAGCGCCTCAATTGCAGCGTATTGCGAGGTGGTCGGCGCGCACATTATCGCAAACTGATGTATTTTTGTTATCTGCTTCATTATTTCGGCAGGCCCGCAGGCGTACCCCAAACGCCAGCCGGTCATTGAAAACGCCTTTGAAAATCCGTTTACGGTGACGGTTCTCTCCCACATTCCGTCGATCGACGCGGGAGAAACATGCTTTTCGCCGCCGAAGGTAAGCTCCGAATATATTTCGTCCGAAAGCACCAAAATGTTTGTGCCTTTAAGAATTTCAGCAATTTTTTCAAGGTCGCTTTTTTCCATAATAGCTCCCGTGGGATTGCAGGGATACGGAAGAATAAGCAGCTTCGTGCGCTCGCTTATTGCGGCAGCAAGCTCCTCGGAGGTAACCTTGAAATCGTTCTCTGCCTTTGTTTCTATTATCACAGGTGTTCCGCCCGCAAGCCGTGTTATCGGTTCATAGCAAACAAAGCTCGGCTGCGGAATTATAACCTCGTCCCCCGGGGCTACCGCCGCGCGTATACATGCGTCGATTGCTTCGCTGCCGCCGACGGTTATAAGTATCTCGCTTTCCGGCTTGTATGTAAGGGAATATTTACGGCTGACAAAATCCGCAACGGCGCTTCGCAGCTGTGCGATACCGCGGTTTGCCGTATACTTCGTATGCCCTTTTTCAAGCGAATTTATGCCTGCCTTTCGTATCTGCCACGGTGTTTGAAAATCAGGCTCGCCTACGCCAAGGGATATAACATCGTCCATTGTAGAGGCAATATCAAAAAATTTCCGTATTCCCGACGGCTTTATTTCCGCTACCGTGGGGTTAATAACGCGGGAGTAATCAATCATATCCAGAGCTGCCCCCTGTCGTCTTCCCTGTCATTTACAAGCTCAACATCCATTTCCTTGTATCTGCGCATAACAAAGTGGGTCGAGGTTTGTGTCACCGAATCGATGGTTGCAAGCTCACGGGCAACAAAGCGCGCTATATCCTGCAGCGTTTTGCCCTTGACCACAACATTCAGGTCATATCCGCCCGACATAAGGTATACAGACTCCACTTCATCATACTTCATAACCTTTTCCGCAACCTCTTCAAAGCCGAGTCCCGCCTTGGGAATAACATTCAGCTCAACAATTGCCGAAACAAAGGCGCTGTCAAGCCGCTGCCAGTCGATTATCGCCTTGTAGCCCTTGATAAGTCCGTCCTTTTCAAGCTGCTTTATTTCGGAATTAACCGTTGCTTCTTCAGTTCCGAGCATTACGGCTATTTCCTCGGCGGTATATTTTGCGTTGCGCGCCAATAATTTAAGAATTTCGTATTTCATTATTTTTTCCTCCTTAAAAATTAAAAAGTCCCGGGCGCAATTATTTTGCGCCCGGGACGAATAAACCTTTATCCGTGTTACCACCCGGCTTCGGAGATGCTTCTCCGCACTCTGCGGTACTTAAAAATACCTTTGCCGATAACGGCGGCTGCCGTCTGCCCTTTCGGGCGCCGCTCCGGGGCAGCTTCGTCAAATGCCGCAAGCAGGGACTTTCAGCAAGCATCCCCTCTCTTATGAATGCGGACAAAGATTACTTATCCCCGTCATTGCGTTTCAATAATATTATTTTACGCCAAAGCGCTCTTTTTGTCAAGCATTAAATGCTGAAAAGCAGCTCGCCGTAGCTCGGATACGGCCAACAATCCTTTGAAACTACCGCTTCCGCGCTGTCGGAATATTTGCGTATATCGTTCATAAGGCGAAGCACCGTATCATGATACATTCGCGAGCGTTCAAGCATGTTCGGAATTTTTTCCGCCGTCATAACCGCCATTTTAAGCTCGGAGGTCAACTTGTAAATTTCGCCGTCCGCTGCGGAAAGGCGGGCAATTATTTCGGTATCGGCATGCTCATCGAGCTTTATACCCAGCTTGCGCTTGTTAATAAGCGCGGTGCAGAGGCGGTCGGTATATTCACTTATTGCGGGAATGACCTCGCGGTTCATCATTTCAATAAGCGTAAGCGCTTCAATGTGCAGAATTTTTGAATAATTTTCAAGCACTATATCAACGCGCGACTCAATCTCCGCACGGCTTAAAACCCCATGGCGCTCAAACAGCGCAATGTTCTCCTCCGTTTTAAGCAGCGGCAGCGCGTCCGGCGTGCTTTTGAGGTTCAGTAATCCGCGCTTTGCAGCCTCCCTTTGCCATTCATCCGAATATCCGTCGCCGTTGAAGATTATGCGTTTATGCGCCTTTACGGTTTCCTTTATTATATTTTTAACCTCGGCTTCGGTGTCCCCCGCCGTTTCGAGCCTGTCGGCAAAGACGGCAAAGGTGTCCGCCACCATGGTATTGAGCATTACATTCGTATCGGATATAGATGAGGCAGAGCCGAGCATTCTGAACTCGAATTTATTTCCCGTAAACGCAAAGGGCGAGGTGCGGTTGCGGTCGGTGTTATCTTTCCTTATAAAGGGAATTATATCCGCGCCCACGGTCATCTTTACCCTTTCGGCGTTATCATGATGCTGACCGCTCGCTATCGAATCGAGCAGCTCGGTAAGCTCGTCTCCCAAAAACATGGAAATGATTGCGGGCGGCGCTTCATTCGCTCCGAGTCTGTGATCGTTGCCGGCGGTCGCAACCGAAATGCGAAGCAAATCCTGGTGCATATCGACTGCGCGTATAACCGCCGCAAGAGTAAGCAGGAAAAGAGTGTTTTCACCGGGGTTTTTGCCCGGATTTAGGAAATTGATGCCGGTATCGGTTGAAAGCGACCAGTTATTGTGCTTGCCGCTGCCGTTAACTCCGTCAAACGGCTTTTCGTGCAGCAAACACACGAGACCGTGCTTCTGCGCAGTCTTTTTCATCATTTCCATTGTAAGCTGATTGTGGTCGGCGGCAATATTTGTGGTTGCGAATATCGGCGCTAATTCGTGCTGTGCGGGAGCGACCTCATTATGCTCGGTTTTTGCAAGCACACCCAATTTCCAAAGCTCATTATCAAGATCCCGCATAAAGGCGGCGACCCTCGGCTTCAAAACGCCGAAATAATGGTCGTCCATCTCCTGACCCTTCGGCGGCATTGCGCCTATAAGCGTCCTTCCGCAATAGATAAGGTCTGGGCGCTTATCATACATTTTTTTATCCACCAAAAAATATTCCTGCTCGGGGCCCACTGTGGTGTTCA
>URNB01000081.1 GCA_900549055.1 uncultured Oscillospiraceae bacterium | reverse complement strand
ATTCGCACAGCCGCAGGCTTTGCGGGGTCATAAACTGCTTGTTTACCGCATTCTCAAGCACCGCGCGCAGCGGATCGAAATAACCGTTGATATTAAATACGGCTATGGGTTTTGTGTGCCTGCCCAGCTGCTTTAATGTGAGAATTTCAAAAAATTCATCGTATGTGCCGAGTCCCCCGGGGGTCATGATAAACGCGTCGGACTTTTCCTCCATTATACCCTTTCTTTCCCGCATTGTATCGGTATAGATCATTTCGTCGCATTCATCGAAAAGCACGCCGTCTACCTTAAAAAAAGCGGGGGCTACACCGATTATTTTTCCGCCGCCCCTTAAAACGCCGCGCGCAGCTGCACCCATAAGCCCCAGCGCGCCCGCACCGTAAACCAGATTATGCCCGCGCTTTGCCATTTTTTCTCCCAATTCCTCCGTGGGATTGATATATGATTTTGCAATGGTGCTGCTTGAAGCACCGTAAACGCAGATATTCATAAAACTTCCTCTTTTTATTCCGCAAAATGCAGAACGGAATTTATCAGCCTATCGCCTGTATATTCAAGCTTCAGCGAAAAGAAGGGCGATGGCTTTTCCAAAAGCCTTAAAAATATTTTGTCGCCCTCCCAAATAGGTTTGTTATAAAGCTCCTGCTTATCTATCCATTCAAGCGTTCCCTCATCACATTCCTTAATTTCACCCGTGAAGCTATCGGAATGGAATATGTGCATATACTCCGTTTCCCATTTATCCGAAACAAAGGTCACTATTCCTCGGTAGTGCGATGAAAGCAGCGTAAGTCCGGTTTCCTCTAACACCTCGCGCGCGTTGCATTCCTCGGGGCTTTCGCCGTCCTCAAATTTTCCGCCTATGCCCACCCATTTATCGCGGTTTAAATCGTTTTCCTTCTTAACGCGGTGGAGCATAAGGTACTTGCCGTCCTTTTCTATATGGCAAAGCGAGGTGTTGCGCATTTAATTTTCCTCCCCGTTCTCACTTGACGCTTCTTCTTCGGCAGCCTTAGGCACATATCCGTTAATATAGAATATGTCGGAATCGGCGTTGGCCTGATCGAAAATATTATTGTACTGTATCTTCTCGTATTCAGCGAGCAGATGGCTGTAGGGAGATACATCGCTCCATTTGTAATAGTTGTTTTCGCTGTCGATATATCCCACCGTATCAATGACCGGCAGTGTCTCCGAAAGCTTCAAAAGATACTTGTTATATTCCGTAAGCTTAACTCCCGCTGTCTTAAGCACCAAGGAGGACAAATAGTTCGAGCTTAATTTATCAATGGTCTGCGAGCCGATATCATAATTCGCCCATATTATAAACGGCGTTACATGGCGGCTCTGCTCCTGTGCGGGGTTAAGCCCCGACAAACCGCTCGTGCCTATGACCTCGGCTATAAAATCCGATTCAACAGAGGGCTGGTGGTCACCGAACATACAGATGACCGTAGGCTCGTCAACATTTTTAAAGTATTCTATCAGCTCCTTAAAGGCGTTATCGCTCGCCTTTACAAGGGACAGATATTTATTCGCTTTGGTATACGGCTTTGAAACCGAGGTGGCGTAAATGCTTTCGTCAAAGTTTACGCAGCTTGTGGTGTATCCGCCGTGGTTCTGCATTGTAACATTAAAGCAGAAAAACGGAACGGACTTATCCCGCTGTTCATAGTCCCTTATTAAAAGCTTATAGTCATATGAATCGCTTACATACTGTCGTATCAGCATATTTTCGCCCGGATAATTCTGCTCTATTAAGGATTGCAGGTAATTCGGGTCACTGCCGTTTGCCTGGTATTCGCGCATAAGTGAAATATCAATAATATTTTCAAGGCTTGTAAATTTATTAAAGCCCAAATAATTGTAGACCTTGGTTCTGTTCCAGCCCTCGGCATAATACGGATGTAGCGCCGCGGCGGAATAGCCCTGCCCTTTAAGGGTGGAAACAAGCGAGGCTATCGGATTTTTGATGTAAAGCATATACGCGTTGCTGCCCGACGGCAAAAATGCGGTCGTGTGCCCGGTCAAAAACTCAAATTCGGTATTTGAGGTGCCCGCGCCTATTACCGGAACATAAAGATTGCCCTTAATTGTATTTTCGGTAAGGCTGCGCATAAACGGCATATAATCCTCGTTGGTTTCAAGGCTTCCGAGTACCTTCAGATCCGAAAGTGATTCGTTCATTATGCAAATGATGTTGGGCTTTGTATAATTGTCCTCCTCATTCTTTTTATCGCCGGTATCGCTTATAACGCTGCTCACATAATTCTTTATCTGCTTGGGGTCGTAATCGCTCGGCTGCGACATATAAAGATATTTCGTATTGCAGAAGAAATTAAAGGCAAAGCCGTAATTATGGTAGCCTCTCGACTGATTCCAGAAATCCGGCTTAATGCCCATATCGGCAAAAATGCTTGTGAAATAGAAAAGAATAAGAATAACCGAGGAAAAGGTGCCCGCAAATGTGCGCGATATTACCCTTGTAAGAATATTATATTTGGGAGTTTTCGTTTTTGCGCCTATGATTATAATAAAAATAAATATAAGCGCGGCGGTCATTACTTTATATGTGGGAGTATAATTATATGTGTTTGCAACACCTATACCGGTCTTTATTCCCAAAAAGTCCATAGGTATAAAGGGCGTACCGCGGAAATCCATAATATAGCTGTGCGCAACGCCGAAGCCGAAAAGTATCGGGTTGATTATAAGATACGAAAGCCTGAAGCTGCCCGAAACGGCGAAGACCAGGAAATACATTATTATCACGAGCATATAATTCCCGAGGAAGCCCAAATAGGTCATATTGTAAATAAACACATTATTAAGGCACTCGGTCATCGTGATGGTCACGAACGGCATGAGAAAAAGCCCCGCAAAATGCATTATTTTATTTAATCGGTCGGTTTTGATTACAACAGAATATGCCGCGGCGATTCCGAGAATAAACGGACACATAAGCGCGAACGCGAGCAGCACCCATTTTGAGGCAAATTCCTGCGAGGTGTAGGCGTTGACATCGAGTATTACGGCTATAAGGGTCACGGCGCATATGACCGTGCCGATTATTTTTGATTTCTTTGTGCTTGTTATTTCAAAATTCTCCGTAAAAAAGCGTGGGAGAGTACGGCTGAAAAAAAGTAGGATAGTATTTCCTGCTTTACCGAAAGACATATTTACAAACATTCCTTTCAGAGTGCGGGTTTCAATAAATCTAACTAATTATAACACATTTTTTCAAAAAAACAACCTCTAAAAATTTTAAGATTTAATTAAGAAAGCCTCTCTTCAAAAAAACCTTGTAATTACTTTAACTATGTTATATAATTATACTATCTACTTTGATTGGAGCTGTATTGCTTGATAAATCAACTTATATCGGGAAGAATAACCTCTGTCGGAGACGGCATAGCTTACATTCTTTCCACACTCGTTGTAATATTTTTAACACTGCCGATACATGAATTTGCCCACGGCTTTGCCGCTTCAAAGCTCGGTGACCCCACGCCCCGCTATCAGGGCAGGCTGACGCTGAACCCGCTGGCGCACATCGATTACATCGGCGCTGCGTGCATTCTGCTTGTGGGCTTCGGCTGGGCAAAGCCCGTAGGCGTAAATCCGTCCTATTTCAAGCACCCGAAGCGCGATATGGCGATTACCGCGCTTGCAGGGCCGGTATCTAACCTGATAGTTGCGCTTATATCGCTTATTATCTGCAATATTTTCCGTTATCTGCTTACGGGCGCGGTGTTTTTTTACTTTGCGATTTTCTTTTTCTACATTGCGAGCATAAATGTTTCGCTTGCCGTTTTCAACCTGATACCCATTCCCCCGCTTGACGGCTCACGCCTTTTATCCGCACTTCTGCCGGACAGGCAGTATTACGCCCTTATGCGCTATGAGCGCTATATATTCTTTGCGCTTATGGCTCTTATCTGGCTCGGTGTGCTTGATAAACCGCTCGGCTATTTAAGCAGCGGCGTTATGTGGCTTTTAAATATGCTGGCAAGCCTGCCATTTGCGGCGTTTATTTGATTATGGAATATATACCGTCTTATAAAATCGAAGGCTTCGAGGGCCCGCTCGATCTGCTTTTGCAACTCATTGCCCGAAACAAGCTTAATATTTACGATATTCAGCTGTCAGTGCTTATAGACCAGTATTTAGCGCAGATAGAGCTTTTCCGCAGTGAGGAAATGGAGATAAAAAGCGAATTTCTCGAAATGGCGTCAAGGCTTTTATACATCAAGACCGTAAGTCTGCTGCCGCGCCATGAGGAGATTCAAAGGCTTAAGGAGGAACTGACGGGCGAGCTGATAGAATATATGGTCTGTAGGCAGATTGCAGCGCAGCTGTCGACTATGCAGTCGGGGTTTGATAAATTCGTCCGTAAGCCTGCCGAGCTTGAATTTGACAATACCTACGAGCTTACCCACTCGCCGGATGTTATGTATCTTTCGTATCTTGCGGCGGTAGGCAGAGGTCAGCGCCGTTTACCGCCCTCAACCGCGCCGTTTACCAAAATCGTGGCAAAAAAAATTGTTGCCGTATCCACCAAAATTGTTTTTGTAATGCGTAATTTGTGGTCGGGCGGCTCTAAAAAGCTTATGTCGCTTTACAAAACGGCAAACAGCCGCTCGGAGCTTGTCGCCACATTTTTGGCGGTGCTTGAGCTTTGCAGGGCGAACCGAGTTAAAATTGAGGGCGACGCAGAAGACGCAGGTATAACACTTATTAAGGAGCATAAACGCAAATGACAATGTCAGAGCTTACCTCCGCATTTGAAGCGGTGCTTTTCTCGGGCGGCGAGCCGCAGAGCATAGACCGCTTTTCGCAGGTTTTCGATATCACGCCCGAAAAGGTCGTAAAGGTAATGGAAGCGCTTGAAAAAAGGCTCAATGAGCAAAAAAGCGGCTTGGAGCTTTTGCGGCTTGATAACACATATCAGCTGGCAACGAAGGCGGAATATGCCGATTATATAAAGAAAATGTTCGATATAAGGCGGCGCACGCCGCTGTCCCCCGCCGCGCTTGAGGTATTGGCGGTTGTGGCTTACAATCAGCCCGTTACAAAATCGTTTATCGAGCAGGTAAGGGGCGTTGATTGCTCGGGCGTTGTTACCACACTTGTGGAAAAAGGGCTTATTGAGGAGCGCGGCAGATTGGAATTACCCGGCAAGCCCCTGCTTTATGGCACCACCAAAAATTTTCTGCGCTGCTTCGGTATAAACGATCTGTCGGAATTGCCGCCGCTGCCTAAAAACGAGAATGCCGAGGAAAGCACCGCCGAGCAAATACCGCTTGACGAGGAAACGGCTGCGGAGACTTCGGGGAGCGTGACCGCTTGATTCCTTTAATTATTATTTCCGCGGTCATTCTTTTGATCGCTCTTCTGCTTTTCCTGCCTATAAGCCTTGATATTATGTACACCGATGATTTTTTTATGACCGTTAGATTTGCGGGAATACGAATTTTTAAAATCGAGCCCGGTAAAGATATTAAAAAGCCCAAATCAGACGCAGAAAGCGATAAAAAGGCTGAAAAGCAGGCAGAAAACCCCTTTAAAAAGCTCAACCGCGAAAAGGGCTTTAGGGTCGCACTCGGCGAGATAACGGCTTTTGTAAAAGCCCTTATTCTAAGAATAAAAAATCAGCTGCGGCATATCAGAATAACCCGACTTTGCTTGGGGATAAATGTCGCAGCGGACGATGCGGCGCTTACCGCAATCTATTACGGCGCGGTCTGCTCCGCGGTATACCCGCTTTTAAGTCTGCTTGATTCACTTTCAAGCATTGCATTTAAGCAAATTGATATTCGTGCAGACTTTGAAAGCACAAAGCCCGGTCTTGCATTTTCGGCAAGAATTAAATTACAGCTATTCTTCCTGCTTGCAGCCGCCTTTGCGGCGCTTTCGGAATTCAATAAATTTAAAAAGAGGAATGAATTATGAGCGAAAACAGCATTAAAAGCATTATGGATGTAACGATGGACAAGCTCCGCGCAATGGTGGACGCAAACACTATTATAGGCGATCCGATAGTGGTGGGCGATGTTACCCTGCTGCCGGTTTCAAAGGTCTCCTTCGGGCTTGCGACCGGCGGCAGCGATTTTCCGAGCAAGACCCAATCGGGGCTTTTCGGTGGCGGCGGCGGCGCGGGGGTTACAATAGCACCTGTTGCCTTTATAGCCGTGTGTGACGGCAGCGTTAAAATGATGCCCGTATACAATGAATTAAGCTCCGCCGAAAAGGCGTTTGCAATGGCGCCCGATGTTATCGAACGCGCGAAGGAGCTTTTCTCAAAGAATAAAAACAAAAACGCAGACTGAGTAATATAAGCTCTCCCCTTTTAATAAGCTTTTTAAGAGGTGGAGTTTATGAAAAAAATTGTCGCGCTTGTTATTATATGTACGATTATTTCATTGCCGGTAAGTGCCGTTTCATCGTCTGCCAAAGCGGCGGCGGTAATAAACGGCGATACCGGCGAAGCTTTGTACGCTCAAAACGCCGATATGCGCCTGCCGATGGCAAGCACCACCAAAATAATGACATCGCTCCTGCTTTGCGAGCATGGCAATTTGAGAAAAGAAATAACCGTAACGGCGGATATGCTGCGAGTCGAGGGCTCTTCAATGGGGCTGCTGCCGGGTGATACCGTAACACTTCACGACCTGCTTTACGGTATGCTTTTAGCATCCGGCAATGACGCGGCAAACGTCACCGCGATTGCGATTTCCGGCTCTGTTAAAGCATTTGCCGAGCTTATGAATAAGCGTGCGGCAGAATTAGGTCTTAAAAACACACACTTTGTGACCCCCTCGGGGCTTGACGCGGAGGAACACTACACTACCGCGCGGGAATTAGCGTTGCTTGCCGCATTCGCGCTTAAAAATGAGGAATTTGCCAAAGCCGCCGCCTCAAAAACCGCCACGCTATGCTACGGCAACCCGCCCTATAAGCGCACCCTTTCAAACCACAATAAGCTTTTAAAGCTGTACGATGGTGCAATCGGGGTCAAAACGGGCTTTACCAAAAAATCGGGGCGCTGCCTTGTTTCGGCAGCACGAAGGGACGGTAAGCTTGCGGTAGCGGTAACCCTTTGCGACCCCGATGACTGGCGCGACCATGTTTCTCTGCTAGATTACGGGATTGATTCAATAGGTCAGACCTCCTACACACCTCAAATTTCACATTTTTCCCTGCCCGTTATCGGCTCGGACAATGAAGATCTCGATGTTTTTATAGAGCCGTATATTATAAACACGCTTGAAACCGAAAAAATAAGCTGTAAAATAGATCTGCCCCGCTTTTTATACGCACCCGTATCCCGCGGTGAAACGGTGGGATATGCCGAATACAGCTTTAACGGGAGCGTTATCGAAACCGTGGAAATAAAAGCTCCGCGCGGCATTGCGGCAACAAAGCCGCGGCAAAGCGTTTATTCACGGCTTTTAGCCAATATAAAATACATATTATTAAGCATTTAGGAGTATAGAATGAAGGATAACAGAATAAGACTGCAAAAGCACCTTGCGGAATGCGGCGTAGCCTCACGCCGAAAAGCCGAGGAGCTTATAGAAAACGGAAAGGTAAAGGTTAACGGCCATGTTGCCGTTATCGGTGCGAAGGTCGATCCCAAAAGGGATAAGGTGACCGTTCGCGGCAAGGCTGTAGTATCGGTTTCCGAAAAGGTGTATATAATGCTGCACAAGCCGCGCGGATATGTTACCACCGCAAAGGATGAATTGGGGCGTAAAAACGTTTGCGATTTAGTAAAGGACGCAGGCGTGCGCCTTTTCCCCGTGGGTCGGCTTGACCGCGATTCCGAGGGTCTGCTGCTGATGACGAACGACGGTGATTTTGCAAACAGACTCACCCACCCCTCCTCCCATGTAAACAAGACCTACCGTGTGACCGTAAAGGGCGATGTGACGGACGAAAAGCTGATAGAACTGCGCGAGGGAATTTTGCTTGACGGTAAAAAAACGCTCCCCTGCGACTGCTTTGTGGCGGAACGCAAGGAAGACAGAACCGTGCTTATTTTTATACTGAATGAGGGCAGAAACCGCCAGATAAGGCGCATGTGCGAGGCAGTAGATTTAAGCGTTGTCCGCCTTAAGCGCACCGAAATTGCGGGTGTTAAGCTCGGTATGCTGCCGCAGGGCAAATGGCGGGAATTAAACGAGCGCGAAATGCGCAGACTCACCAATGTATCGCAAAGCAGGGAGGAAGAAAATTGATTACCTTAGCCCCCTTGACCGATAAAAAAAGTGTCCGCGCCGCATGGGAACAAAACGGGCTTACATACTCCGATATATCTGGCTGTGTTGAGGCACGCTGCGGTGATGAGGCTTTAGGATACTGCCTTTACACGCTTGACGGTGAAAAAATGATTATTTTTAAGCTCATTACCGATGATTTTCTTGCAGACGGACTTCTGCGCAGTACGCTGCACGTGGCAGCGGAGCGCTCGGTTCTTAACGCATTTTATGAGGGAGCCGATACAGAAAGGCTTTGTGAAAAGCTCGGCTTTATATTAAATCGCGATGAAAAAAGGCTTGATACAGACAAGCTTTTCAAAAGCTGCTGCTGCAAATAAGAAAGGAAGTTTTTTACTATGCGTTACAGATTTTTACGTTTCCCGGGCGGACTTTACAAGGCGGTCACGCTAAGCTATGACGACGGTTGCAGGGACGACATCCGTTTTTCCGAGACAATTTGCGCCCACGGGCTTAAATGCACCTTTAACATAAACAGCGGCTTTATAGCCGAAAAAGAGGGCGACTGGCATTTAACACGCGAACAGATTAAAAAATATCTTATCGATACGGGCAACGAAATTGCCGTGCACGGTAAGTACCACCGCGCTTTGGGAAAGGTAACGCCTGTTGACGGTATACGCGATGTGCTTGAGTGCAGAACCGAGCTTGAGCAGGAGTTCGGTATGATAATACGCGGAATGGCATACCCCGATTCGGGCATAACGCGGTTTGAAAACGGCGCTGACTACGCAGATATAAAGCATTACCTTAAAGACCTCGGAATAGTGTACTCGCGCACCCTCGGCGGCGATAACGACAGCTTTGCCCTGCCGACAGACTGGCATGCCTGGATGCCTACCGCCCACCACACCAACCCTGAGCTGTTCAGCTATATTGATAAGTTTTTAAACGAGCCAATGCCACCTTACAACGCGTCTCAAACTCCAAGACTTTTCTACCTTTGGGGGCACAGCTTTGAGTTTGAAAACAATAAAAATTGGGATCTGCTTGACCGAATCTGCAAAGAGCTTTCCGGAAAGCCCGATATTTGGTATGCGACAAATATTGAGATTTACGATTATGTATCGGCATACGATTCGCTTATTTTCAGCGCCGACGGCAGCAGAGCCTACAATCCCTCGCTCATAACCGTTTGGTTCTCCTCCGACGATAAGCTCTATTCGGTAAAATCGGGCGAGACACTGATTATCAAATAAAATGCCTTTGTTCGGCAAATCAAGAGTCTGCCGTACCGCAGGATTTTGCGGTACGGCAGGTTTTGCTTTATATAATGCCTGCTGAACAATTCAAAAGTACCTTAACCCGAGCATGTTGGTGTAAACT
>URNB01000080.1 GCA_900549055.1 uncultured Oscillospiraceae bacterium | reverse complement strand
CCGCCCGAAGCAGCATTTTTCCGTCTGCGTTCCGAGAGCAAGCTACATTGCCTGCGCCTTTGCGGACTTTGCAAAAAATATCAGAAGGGATATTCCTACCGAGATATTTTATAAGGAGACCAATTCGCGCCGCACCGTCAATAATGTCGTTAAGGGCGACAGTGATTTAGGTATAGTGCGCTTTCAGTCGGCCTTTGAAAAATATTTTGAATCGATGTTTGAGGAAAAGCACTTGAACGCCGAGATTATTACCGAATTCAAGTACCGTCTGCTTATGTCAAAGGAGCATCCGCTGGCAAAAAAGAAAACAATTTGCTGCAAGGATCTGGCACCGTATATAGAAATCAGCCATGCCGATCCTTATGTGCCATCGCTGCCGCTGACCGATGTTAAAAAAGAGGAGCTTTCGGGCAGCGTGGACAAGCATATTTATATTTTTGAGCGCGGCAGCCAATTCGGATTGCTGCAAAGCGTGACCGACTCGTTTATGTGGGTATCTCCCGTGCCGAAGGAAATTTATGAGCAGTATAATCTTACAGAGCGCGTATGCGAGGATAACGACAAGGTATTTTTGGATGTTTTGATTTACAGAAACGGCTATAAGCTTTCCGAGCTTGACAGTGCGTTTATTACCGAGGTCTGCAACTCCAAAAGAAAATATTTAACGGTTTAAGACGATTTTAGCTTGCCATTGGTTTGTGCAAATGGTGTGATTTTGCACATCTAAAATCTAATGTCTAAAAAACGCTCTCTTACCTGCTTTGCGGATAAGAGAGCGTTTTTAATTTTTATTTATTAATTAATCAGTGCAGCTTAACCTCGCTCCAGAGCTTTTCGTAATAGGTTCTGGTGTCGGTGTCAATATCGTGATAATACTGAACCTTGGGCATATCGGATTCGGCGGGGTAGAGTATCTCGTTTCGGTAATAGCAGTAGTCCTTATTATTTACAACCGCGGTGTTGGGGGAAGCATAGCCTAAATATTCGGCGTTAGCCGTCGCGACGTCGGGATCAAGCAGGAAGTTTATATACATAAGCGCCGCTTCAACGTTTTTGGCGTTTTTCGGAATACAAATCGAATCCACAAATATATTTGTACCCTCTTCGGGGTAGAAGAATTTGAGGTCTTTGTTAACGTCCATCATTGTAAGGCAGTCGCCCGCATAATAGGGAGCAACCGACGCTTCGCCCGTTTCCATTTTGCTGAAAACCTCGTCCATAACATAGTCCTGAAGATTGCTTTTGCCGGTTTTAAGCAGCTCTGCTGCGACGTCCCAATCCGCCTTGTTCGTGGTGTTGAGATCCTGACCCAAAATCATCTGCGCGGTCATAAACGCGTCGCGCGGATTATCGAAATTAAGCGCCATATCCTTATATTTCGGATCCCACAGCACATTCCACGAGTGCTTAATATTCGCTCCGGTAAGCTTTTCGTTATAAATGATACCAACCATTCCCACATTGTAGGGAACGCTGTATTCATCCTTTTCGTCAAAGAAAAGTCCCTTGTACTTTGAGTCTATAAGGTCATAGTTTGATATTTTGGATGTATCTATTTTTTGCAGCATATCCTCGCTTTTAAGGCGTTCTATCATATAATCCGAGGGGATTATTATATCATAGCTGACGCCTGCACTTTTAATTTGAGAATACATAGTTTCGTTGCTTACATAATTTAGGTATTTAACCTTGATTCCGGTGAGCTTTTCAAACTCTTTGTTTACATCCATAGAGTCGTCCTCACCGTCGGAAATATATTCGCCCCAGTTGTAAACCGTGAGGGTAGTACCCTTAAGGCTTTGGTTGAACTTTGCGCGTAGGTTAAGCTCCTTATAGGTGTATCCGCAGCCCGTAAGCGCGGCGGAGAGTGTAATTACAAGCGTTATTATTAAAGCAATTGTCTTTTTCATTTATCTAAATCCTTTCTTTCATCTGCGATTTTTTCTCTGATTTGCTTTGCAGTATATTATAAAGTATTAACAGCACAAACACCGTTATGAATATAAGGGTGGAAAGCGCGTATGCGTCGGGCTTTACCGTCTTTTTAGTCATAGAGTATATCACTATCGGCAAAGTCTGGTAATGCCCGCAGGTGAAATAGCTTATAACAAAATCGTCGAGCGACAGTGTGAACGCCATTATGAACCCGGTAATAATTCCCGTGGAAATTGAGGGCAGCATTACCTTGAAAAATGCCTTTACGGGCGTGCAGCCGAGGTCCATTGCCGCTTCGGGTAAATTCGGGTCGGTCTGCTTTAATTTCGGAATTACCGAAAGAATAACATAGGGCAGGTTAAAGGTGATATGGGAAATAAGCACCGTTAAAAACCCGAGTGACTCCGAAAGCCCCAAAAGCTTGCCGACGAATATAAACAGCAGCATAAGGGAAATACCCGTAACTATATCGGCGTTCATCATAGGAATTTGCGTGACCGACATTATGATTTTTTTAGGCATCTTGCGCCTTATTGCCGTAATGCCAACCGCCGCCGCCGTGCCGAGCACGGTCGAAATAAAGGCGGAGGACACCGCAATTATTAGGGTGTGCTGCAGTGCGCTCATCATTGCGGTATCGGATGTAAGCCCCGCGTACCAGCGGGTGGAAAAGCCGTTCATTACCCACACGCTGCCGCTGCCGTTGAATGAAAAAATAACCATGACCGCAACGGGGGCGTATAGGAACAAAATTATAAGCGCAACATAAATTCGGGAGAGTATTTTCACATTAACACACCTCCGTCGTCACTGTCGGAGAACCTGTTCATTATAAACAGGCAAATCAGTATCATAACCATCAGCACCATGGAGATTGCCGAGGCGATATTGTAATGCTCGGGGCCTGAATTGAAGAAATATTCAATAGTATCGCCTATAAGCATTGTTTTGGTGCCGCCGAGCTTTTGCGAAATGTAAAACGTGCTGACAGACGGCACAAACACCATGGTAATGCCTGAAATAACGCCCGGCTTTGTAAGCGGAAAAATCACCCTTTTAAACTTGGTGAACGAGTTTGAGCCTAAATCCTCTGCCGCCTCCAAAAGCGATTTATCCAGCTTTGACATAACAGAGTAAATCGGCAGAATCATATACGGAATATAATCGTACACCATGCCGAGAATTACAGCCCCGGGAGTTAAAAGCAGCTTTATCGGCTTATCAATAAGACCTATTTTCTGCAAAAATGTATTTATAAGACCCGTGTTTGAAAGTATGGTTATCCATGAATAGGTGCGTATGAGGAAGTTCATCCACATGGGAATCATAACGATCATAAAAAGCATTCGCTGCGAGGATATTTTAAGCTTTGTCATAAAATATGCCATGGGGTAGGCAAGCAGCAGCGTTATAACGGTGGAAACCGCGGCGTAGAGTATGGAAATTCCGAACGCCTTTTTATATTTGCCTATTGCCGTAATGTTAGCGAGGGTGAAAACGCCGTTATTATCGGTAAGGGCGAAATAAAACATTATAACAAGCGGCACAATTATAAATATAGCCGACCACACAATGTAGGGGGAGGCTACCAGCTTGTTGCCGAAGGATTTTTTGTTCACGGCTATTCCTCCTCGATAACGTCGGAGAGGTGGTCAATTTCCTCACTGTAGGAGGAATAATCGCCGTAAAGTCCCGAATACTTTGATTTTTTCATAATGTGTATAGCATCGGGCTCTATATAAAGTCCGACCTTATCACCCACAAAATGCTCGTCGGTGGTTTGTATCATCCACTTAAAGCCGCCTATATCCACTATTATTTCATAGTGCACGCCGAGGAAAGCAACCGATGTTACCGTGCCTGTAAGCATACCTTTTTCGGGGGGAACAATGTCCACATCCTCAGGGCGAACTACAACATCCACCGCCTCGTTTTCGGCAAAGCCCTTATCAAGGCAGTCAAACCGCGCGCCTGAAAATTCAACATACAAATCCCGCAGCATAATGCCGTCCACTATATTCGATTCGCCTATAAAGTCAGCTACAAAGGCGTTCTGCGGCTCGTTGTAAATATCCTGCGGAGTGCCTACCTGCTGAATCTTGCCGCCGTCCATTACCACCACGCGGTCGGACATGGTAAGCGCCTCTTCCTGGTCGTGCGTTACAAAAACAAAGGTTATGCCTAACTGCTGCTGAATTTTTTTAAGCTCCTTTTGCATATCCTTGCGGAGTTTAAGGTCAAGCGCGGCAAGCGGCTCGTCAAGCAGCAGCACCTTGGGGTGGTTTGCAATGGCGCGGGCAATGGCCACACGCTGCTGCTGACCGCCAGAAAGGGTATCGATATGCCGTTTTTCAAGCCCCGTGAGGTTTACAAGGCGCAGCATTTCGGCAACCTTTTCCTTTATCTCTTTTTCGGGGCGCTTTTTAACCCGCAGCCCGAACGCAATGTTTTCATACACATTAAGGTGCGGAAACAGTGCATAACGCTGAAAAATGGTGTTAACCTGACGCTTATACGCCGGAACACCATTTATTTTTTTGCCCTCAAACAAAATCTCGCCGCCGTCCGGCTCCAAAAAGCCGGCTATAAGCCGCAGGGTGGTTGTTTTACCGCAACCGGAGGGACCCAGCAGAGTTATAAACTCCTTATCCTTAATTTCAAGGTCAAGCCCGTCCAAAACCTGCTCGCCGTCAAAAGCGACCGAAATGTTTTTAAGCTCCACAATATTTTCTTTTTCCATAAAGCATCCCCCTTTGTTCAACACCAAGTGCCGACACAAGAATAATTTTCCCCGTGCGATACCCGCAGACTCTTCGTAATATGCCCTGAACAAAGGGTTTTTCATAGTTTTCAAAGGTCCTCTGACCCGAAACTACGGCATAAAATCTGAACCTGCTCTCTACACAGATGCTTAAACATATTAAATTCAATGTCTAACTAAATATAGACTATACTATCAAAACGCTAAAATGTCAAGTATTTTTTGCGTTTTTTCTACATTTTTCTGCCGTATTTTGCGCCTTAAATTTTATTGTCTTTAAAATACTCCGTTTTTCTCGCATATACTCGTGAATGCTCACTTTTTGTTATTTGAAAAAAATGATGAAAAAGCACCCCGATATGTTATATTGGGCTTTAAATATTTCACAAAGATAGGAATGACTGAAATTTATGAGCCTTAAAGTGTATTCATGCCCTCACGGATGTAATCGGGGTGCGACATTTGCACGGTATGTTATTTCGGCAAATAAATTAAATGCGCCCGCTGCGGAGGTTATCGTTAACGGGCAGTCTGCGGGCGTGCTTGCATTTGCTCTGTATACGCTTGATGTCACTCCGTTTTTAACAGACGGCGAGAACACCGTTTCGCCTGTTTTGCTGTCGGGCCGCTCACATTTTCCGATAAAAGAGGTTGACACGTTCCGCACGATAAGGAGCTATGGACTGATAATTACAATTTTGTTCTTTTCGGAATTGAATTTTAATAGCTATACTTCTATTTAAAAAATTCGGCTCCGACCCATTTTACCGGCTTTTCTCTGCGCTTCACAGAGAGAAGCCGGTTCTTTATGCTCCGATGATTTTTATCGCTGCGGCACTTGACTTATTCGGTGTATGCATTATAATAAATATATAGAAATATATACAAATATCCTCGGGGGAAGCCTTATGAATTTATTTGAATCGGATTTTCATATTACCGCGCCGATTGTTGCGGCGCACGCACCGTTCGGTGCGCTTAAGGCAAAGGAAAGAAACCGTCCGTCACACGGGCTTGCTTTTTTCGCCGCAGGGGAGCATACCTACAGATTTCCTTATTACGGCGCCGTAACCTGCAAAAGCGGCGACTGTATTTTTCTGCCGAAGGGCTGCAAATATAAGGTGAGACGGAAGCCTGCCGACAGAACCGAATCGAGATATATGTATATAATTAACTTTGAAATTTCAAATGATGAGCCGCTTGAGCCGTTCAAGCTCTCGGCGGCAGACCCCGAGAGGATGCTGGCGCTTTTTGAAGAGGCGGATCGCGATTGGACGAGGAAAAGCCTAGGGTATTCCGAGGCGGTAACAGGCGACCTCTATAAAATAATTTCGCTGCTGCGGAGGGATTATCAATCAAGCCGTTACGGCACAAGGTATCATGAGCTTGTTGCTCCCGCGCTTAAATATATTGAGGAGCACTACACCCTCCCCGAAAAGCTTGACGCGGAAACTCTTGCCGCCAAATGCGGAATCAGCGCCCAATATCTGCGCAAGCTTTTTGCCAGGTGCTACGGAGTCTCGCTCAAGGATTATGTGATAAATCTGCGGCTGGATCACGCTGTGGAGCTGATGATAAAGGGCGGCTTCGGCGTGGAGACGGCTTCCGATATGTGCGGCTTTAACAACGCGAAATATTTCAGCCGCTTCTTTAAGGAGCGCTACGGTATGACACCCAAGGAATTTTCACAAAAGCACATCAAGTAATTCAGACATTAGCGGTATAAATATATTAACAAAATTTATAATTTGATGTGTCGCATATTGATGTAATTCTTAGCGCGGCAGGTTCGGATTATTCTCGTTTGCCTAACGTAGAGATTGTAAAACAGCGGAAAATTTTTCCCGAAACGGTTATTTTTTGATTGAAATTATTTTATTATCATGTATAATTGATTATGAAAATTTAAAGCTTTCGGGAGAATATTATGATTACATTTGATGAAAAAAACAAGGTGTTTTATTTAAGCACCGAAAAAACAAGCTACATAATCGGTCTTTTGAACGGAGAATTACCGATTCATATTCATTGGGGAAAGCGGATTGACAGGATTCCGGACGACTGGGGAAAAACCTACACACGACGTGCGCTTTCCGCTTATGATCGCGGGGAATTTTCCTCAAACACGCTGCCGCAGGAATACCCGACCTTCGGCAATGCGGATAATCGCATTCCGGCGATGCAGATTTCCTCCGGTGTAAACGGGCAGCAGGTCAAGCTGAAATTTTCAAAATATGAAATTGAAAGCGGGAAGCCCGCTCTCAAAGGGCTGCCTGCAACCTACACCGAAGCCGATTCCGAAGCGGACACCCTTAAAATAACCCTGACAGACGAGGTGCAGCAGTTAGAGGTTACGCTGTATTATACCGTTTTTAATAATATCGATGCGATAACAAGAAGTACCGTTATAAAAAATCTGGAGAAAAAACCGTGCTTTGCGGCGCAATGAGCGCTGCCGTTGATTTTTACGGCATGGCCGACAGCGATATTTTGACCCTTGACGGCACATGGACAAGGGAACGTCAAATCACAAGGAAGAGGATAACAAGCGGAAATCAATGCGTGGAGAGCCGCTGCGGCGCAAGCAGCGCCTACCACAGCCCGTTTATGGCGGTATGCTCAAAGGACGCTGCCGAAACGCAGGGCGATGTTTACGGCTTCAGCCTGGTTTACAGCGGAGATTTCGTTGCGGGTGTTGAGCTGGACGCATACAATACCGCGCGCGCATATATCGGTATAAATCCTTTTCAGTTTTCCTACACGCTTGAAAGAAACGATACCTTCTGCACTCCCGAGGCGGTTCTTGTGTATTCCGCAAACGGTATCGGCGAAATGTCGAGAATTTATCATAAGCTTTACCGCACACGGCTTTGCAGGGGCAAATACCGCGATTCCGAGCGGTTTGTGCTTATAAACAACTGGGAAGCCACCTATTTTGATTTTAACGAGGAAAAGCTTGTTAAAATTGCGGAGAAGGCTGCGCAGATAGGAATTGACACAATGGTGCTCGACGACGGCTGGTTCGGCAAAAGAACAGCCGATAACGCGGGACTGGGCGATTGGGTGGAAAACCCCGACCGACTGCCGAACGGACTTCGGGGTCTTGCCGATAAAATAAATGCGCTCGGTATGCGCTTCGGGCTTTGGTTTGAACCGGAAATGGTAAATCCGGACAGTGACCTTTACCGCGCTCACCCCGATTGGATCCTGCACGCAAAGGGCAGACAGTCAAGCCTTGTGCGAAATCAGCTGACGCTGGATCTGTCAAGAAAGGATGTCTGCGATTATATAACCGAAGCGGTTTCCGATGTGCTTAATAAAGCAAATATCGAGTATGTCAAGTGGGATATGAACCGCTATATGTCCGAGGTTGGCTCATCAGAGCTGCCCGCCGACAGACAGGGTGAGGTAAAGCACCGATATATGCTCGGTCTTTACAGTGTGCTTGAGACCTTAACGCAGCGTTTCCCGAACGTTTTGTTTGAAAGCTGCGCCAGCGGCGGCGGAAGATTTGATCCCGGAATGCTTTACTATATGCCGCAGACCTGGACGAGCGACGACAGCGACGCGACAGAGCGGCTTCGCATACAGTACGGCACAAGCATTGTTTATCCGTATTCCTCAATGGGCGCGCATGTTTCGGCGGTGCCGAATCATCAGATCGGAAGAATAACCTCCTTTGAAATGCGCTGTGATGTTGCGCTTCCGGGTCAGTTCGGATTTGAGCTTGATTTGAATAAATGCACAGATCATGAGCTTGAGATTGCAAAGAAAAAGGTACGCGAATACCGCGAGCTGCAGGAGGTCTTCCATAAGGGCGACTGCTATCGCTTAAAATCTCCCTTTGAAACCGATTTGTCGGCTGTGGAATTTGTGTCGGAGGATAAGAAAACCGCGGTCGTTTGCATAAGCAGCTATAAGGCGACGGCTTATTCTCCGGATGAATTTATAAAGCCGCAGGGTCTTTGCGAAAACGCGACCTACCGAATCGGCGAAAATTCATATGACGGCAAATATCTTATGAATTACGGAATCGTTTTCAGAAACGACAGGGAAAATAAATCCGAGATTATTGTTATGCGCGCGGAATAGGCAAATACAGGAATACATAAGGCATCAACCGGACGGAGATCAACTCGCAGACCGAATGAGCATAAAATGCACGGTCGGGACACAATTCCGCTTATATTATTTCCACACATTTTTGATTGCATAACTGCCGCAATATGTTCCCTATATCTGCTTTTATCTCACTATAGATTATTTGTCCGCTTTACGATTGTTCTCCGGTTTCAAGAATACGGCTGCAGAGCGATATGCATCCTAACAGGGTTATTATTGATGAAAACGGAAAACTCACACACGCCGAGTTTGACATAGTGAATTTTTGGGCCGGGGCTTATGATTATGTGCGAATAAGCATAGTCGACGGAAACGGCAAAAAAGCATGGACTAATCCCATATTCCTTTAATCTTCGGTAATTAGGATTCCGTGATGGTTTCTGTAACTTTTTGTCGGTATTTGGGTTCAAGAGTTGAAACAGTATTTCAGAACAGGTATTTCTCCGGTCTTTAAGCCAAGATTGCTTTAAGAATCAAACAATAAAAAACGGGATAGGGCGAAATGCCTTATCCCGTTTTTTTCGTGTTGACTTTCTGCCGAATTTAAGGGTAATTTTCTTATTTTTAAACATAATTTCCTTATGGCTGAAAACAACCGCAAATCCGCATAAACAGTGGAAATTTATGGAGCGAAACAACACTGAAGCATTTGGCGCCGATACTTGCAGCCGGCAGCCTGACTTTAAACCGCAAATCTACCGTTAATTCACTTTAGCATTCTAAAAAAATTTTCTGCAGATACTTGACACGAACGTGTGATAAATTCTGTAGGTTTGTCAATGATGTGTTACAAAAATCAGAAAACTTCGCCGTTAGATAA
>URNB01000079.1 GCA_900549055.1 uncultured Oscillospiraceae bacterium | reverse complement strand
GGTTACAACAACGGAATTACCGTGGAACGAAATATCAGCATTGACGATTCGGGGCAGATATTCACGCTTTCGGGGCCGATTAAGAATATAAGGATTTCAAACAACCGCGTTTCGGTTGAAAAAAATATTCATACGCGCTTAATCGGAACATATCAGTGGGGCGAGAGAGGCGGCGGGCCTGAAAACGTAACGGTTACGGATAATTATATTTATATGAATACCGACGGTAAAAACCGATTCTTCGATATCCCGCCGAGGTTTACGGGTAACAGCTTCGGCGGCAGCTACGGATATGAAAATTTAAACGATGCAGCTTTTTCTTCACTTAAAGCTCTACCGTTTGATAAAAGCAAATACCTTATTATTAAACAAACCGGAGGAGACAAAAATGAGCAAACAGGCAGTATTTTTTAAACGCGCGCTTGCACTGTGCCTTTGCTGCGTTATAGCCGGCTGCACATTCAGCAGCTTATCGGCTGTAAAAGCCAAGGCGGAAGGTACGGATTTTTTTAACCGTTGGTTTTCCGCCGATAATGACAGCAGTTGGTGGGACGGAAACTCCTACAACGGATTGACCGGTCCTGACGGAGGATTTTATATTAACCACCCTAACGGCGGCTGGCAGTATTATCACCGCTGGAGCGCCACGGGCGGCAGTGCCAGACTTGACTGCAACGGTCCCGGACTTACGGTGGATTTAAACGAAATAAACCGTGTTGATTATACAGTCAATGCTTCAAAGCCCGTTGAGCTTTGGGTTCAGACATATGACCTGAAAGAAGACGGAACAAGAGACGAAAATACCCGCTCGTTTATAAAGCTTGCGGATATTGCGGCAGGTGCGACAAGCGGCAGCGTAGAGCTGTTGAAAAACGCCGAAGTAAAAGCCCATATAACAGCGGATAAGAAAATATATATTGAGGGCTTTAGCTTTTATACAAAATCCTTTGCATACGGAGATACAATTGATGTCACTGCTTTTTCAGCCGGAAAAGCAGAGGAGACACAGGAAATCGACGGTTTTTCCCAATGGTTCACCGCGGCAAACGACGGCAAATGGTGGGACGGAAATTCTTACAGCGGGCTTACAAATTCCGACGGAGGATTTTATATTAACCACCCTGACGGCAATTGGCAGTATTATCACCGCTGGAGTGCCACGGGCGGCAGCGCCAGACTTGACTGCAACGGTCCGGGACTCACAGTCGATTTGAATAAAACAAATCGTGTTGATTATGCAGTCAATGCTTCAAAGCCCGTAGAGCTTTGGGTTCAGACATATAATCTGAAAGAAGACGGAACAAAAGACGGAAATACCCGCTCGTTTACAAAGCTTGCGGATATTGCGGCAGGGGAGACAAGCGGCAACGTCGATCTGCTGAAAAACAGTGAAATAATATCACATCTTACAGAGGATAAAAAGATATATATTGAGGGCTTTAGCTTTTATACAAAATCCTTTGCTTACGGTGATACGATTGGCGTTACAGCGTTTTCAATTGTAAAGGGTGATGCTGCGCAGGAAATTGACGGGTTTTCCCGCTGGTTTACATCAGCCAATAATTATAACTGGTGGGACGGAAACTCAAACCGCTCCTATGCGGACGCAGGAGACGCGTGGTTTATTGAAAACACAGCCGACAGCTGGACTTACAAGCTCGGCTGGAGCTGGGACGGTAACGGAAACGGCAGGCTTGACTGCAACGGCCCGGGACTCACGGTCGATTTGGACGAATATAATACGATTAATTACAACATCACGGTATCGCGTCCGATTACGCTTTATGCGCAAGTCTATCGCATTGAAAACGGAGCGGTGGATTTCAACACCCGCACATTCATTCCGCTTAAGAGCCTTGATAAGGGCGAATGGACCGAATCATTTGATTTGCGCTCAAGCGCAGAGCTTATGAAAATGTGCAATTCGGAAAACAGCCTTCTGATTGCGGGCTTCGGATTTAAAACCGTGGGCTTTCAAAACGCCGATACCGTAAAGGTAAGCGCGTTTACGCTTTCATTAAATAAAGAGCCGTATGTACCCGCAGTTACAAAGCATGCGGAATCGTGGATATTAAACCACACCCCCACCGCGTGGTGGAGCTGGGACTGGAATATGAGCGATTCGGATATGTTGCGAATATCCGGTGAGGCAGACTCAAAGGGCGGTGTAAAGCTCAACTTCAAGGGTGATTTTGAGGATCTGCGCTATATGGCTTCCGCTTATACGGTGGATTTGAAGACCGACCCGTATTTCTATGCACGCTTTGATACGGATGTGCCGTGCGAGCTTTATCTGCTTGTATCGGGCAGCCCCGAGGGCAATAACGGTATAAAAATCAGCGATAAGTTGTATAGCGGCAGAGTAAACGAAAAATTCAGAATTTCCGATATCGCGGCGCTGGCACCGTATATCAGAAATAACTCAATTTCGGTTTACGGTTTCCGCCTTATCCCGCAGGATGATCCCACAGGTAAGAATATTTATTTCCGCACAATGGATTTCGGCGATATGAATTTTGCTATTGATCTTGAAACGGTGCAGCGGCCTGCGGCACCGACCCTTACCTCAAACACAAAGGAAATGACCGACTCCGTGGATATAACCGTTTCGGGAGTGCCCGAAACCGCACGGCTTACACAGTACAGGATAGGCAGGCACGGCGAATGGCAGACATATTCGGGCGCAGTTACAATTAAGAAAAACATTGAGCTTTTTGCCCGCTATATTGATGAAAACGGATATTGGTCGATTTCCGGCAGCTTTGCGGTGAGCAATATTATAAAATCGCCGTCGGAGGATGCAAAGCCGGTAATTCCCAACTGGTTTTCGCCCGATACGCTCACAACCTGCTGGTATAACTGGGACTGGCGCTACGGCAGCGACGATCAGGACAGATTCGCGCTTGACGCAACCGATAAATATTGGACTGCACGCGTTGATAAGGAATGGTGCAAGCGCATTGAAACGCAGCATAACAACAGCGATTTCCACTGCCTTATAGATTTAGATGAGCAAACCGAGCTTTTCTATAAAATCGACACCCAGTTTGAGCTTAAAATAAGCCTGAAGGTTAAAACAGGGGCTGCAAACAGCAGCTATGCCACAGTACCCATAGGTACGCTTTCGGCAGGTAAAAATTCCGGCTCGTTTAATATTTCGGATAATTCGGAGCTGCTTTCAATCAGTGATGACGAGAATAAGCTTACCGTTTCGGGAGCTATTTTCGAATTTGCCACAACCGAGGGAAAATGCTTTACGGTTGAACGCTTCCTCTTTGACTCCGAAGACGCTTATTACCCCGGCTACGGCGGTCAGGAGACCGTAAGGGAAATTACGCCGACATGGTTTGAACCCGAGCAGGTTAATAAGTGGCTTAACGGCAAAAAACAGATAAATATATCGGATAACGCGGCTACGGTTGAAATAAATACCGATAACGATTGGTGTGCTACCGTAAATATTGCAGCCGAGGTTTCCGATATTACCTCGAACGGAACGTCGGTAAGAATAAATCTGCAGGGCGCAAATACTCTGTATCTCAATACCGATAACGAATTTGAGGCTGATATACTGCTCGGAATACGCTCCGGCGGCGCCGTGCAATATGTAAAGGTCGGAGCTTTGCAAAAGGGTAAGAACGAGCAGGCAATTGACCTTAATAATATTGAAATGCTTTCGCAGCTTGCAAACAACGGCTCGCTTACCGTGACAGGAATAAGATTTGTTCCGCAAAAAGCGGCAAACGGCGAAAGCTTAAAGGTGGATCTTTGCGCATTTAATGCCGCAGGGAAGAAATATCCGGGATATGAGGATACAGATAAGATTAAAGCCGACGAAAAGGCTGCGGCGGCAGTTGATGAAAAGATACGCGCCATAGGAAATGTAACCCTTAAAAGCCTTGATGCAATTAAGGCGGCGCGCTCGGCATATGAAGCGCTTAGCAGTTATCAGCGCTCGCTTGTAACGGAATACGCCGTGCTTGTAAACGCGGAAAACAGCTATTACGCACTGGCACTTGCAAACGGAATATTCACGGAAGAGCTGCCTCTCGATATGATACTGTCGCATATTTCGGAAAATCCTTCGTCTCTTATTCAAATCAATCTTACCGCTGCGCAAAAGCTGCCTACGCAGTTGCTGGCTGCGGCAAAGAATAACGATTGCGATATAAGGGTTAATATTTACGATGATAAAGAAAACGAACTTATTTACAGCATGGTTTTGCAAAGCAAAGATCTGACAGACACATCTGCCCCGTTTGATACGTCGCTTTCTTCCGCTGAGCCGAAGCTTACTGCGGCTCAGAAAAAAGCACTGGGAGCTGCCAAAAAGCTTTTTTACGGAATGAATAAGGAAAATCGCGTTACTTCGTATCTTATTGTAATGCTTAACGGTAAAAACAGCCTGTTTGCTACCGATAAAAACGAGCTTTACAATTTCGCGGTAAACGACGGATTTGTATTACAATCGGATTACAGCGCTGTGCGCAATAACGCCGTGACCCTGCTTATAAGAAGCGGCGGCGAGTATATGCTTTGTGAAAAGAATATCGTAAATGCAACGGCTGCGAACGGATTGCCGACGACGGGGGAAAAGAGCAATGCGCTTCCCGTAATACTCAATCTCGCTTCGATTGCTATGCTGGCGGTACTTACCTTTAAAATGAAAAAGGGGAAAGAAAGATGAAAAAATTTGCTTGCAAAATTTCGGCATTATTGTGTGCGGCGGCAATGCTTACGGCATTATTACCCGCATTCGGCGTTTCTGCTGCGGCACAAACCAAAAAGTTTTTAGACCCCATGGAGGATTCGGCGTTTCCCAAGGCTTACAGCGTAAAAACAATTCTTCCCGCAAATTACGATGTAACCGAGGCACAGGTTAAGGCAAACGGCGGTGTTTTCGGGGCGAATTCCGATAAGCGCGCGCTTGCCGCCTTTAAAACCAATAAGACAATGAAGCTGTTTAAAGAGGTTTTCGGCAACAACTACTCTCGCACGCATACCCTTATGAAAAACTATGTTGCCTGTGAGCTGGAGCTGATTTACGAATTTAAAAACGGCTTTAAGGACTTTGAATTTATGGGAATCGCAGGTGCAGGAAACTGGGCGGGAGCCTGGGGTATGGAGGAAAATCCTCCGCTTGAAATAGCCTATTCAAATACCGCAACCGGCGGATGGAAAACTCTTAATTACAAGGATATGCGCGATATGCCCGCCGCAGAGGGTTCGACCTACTGCTATTTCCGCGGGAAGAGCATTCCTACATCCGCCAGATATTTGCGCATCCGGTTTTTAAACGGCGCGGATTACGACAGTGCGAAGAACTTATGGGAGCCGCGTTATGAAAACTGGGCGTGCGCACTGGGGTATTTGCTTGTAAACGAATATACCGCTCCGCAGTCGGGCGGAAGCGCATCCGGCAGCAACACAGGCACTTCTTCCGCAAATAACGGCGGCGGGAATACAACCTCGCAGAAGCCGAACGGTTCTTCTTCTGCCGATAATACATCGAGTACCGCGTCCGCTACCACCTCTGAAAACAACGGCACAGCAACGGAAAGCAATCCCGAAAATAACGGAAACTCTCCGTCTGACGATACCGTTGTGGATGTAAAAACGGATGTTAAACGCGAGATCGACTGGAAAATTACCGGAATAATTATCGGTGCGGATGTTTTGGTAGTCGGCGGAGTAATTGCTGTTTTAATTCTGCTTTACAAAAAGAAAGTCAGAGAATTAAAAATAAAGTAGCCTTGAACTTATAAGAAAGGGCGGTGCGCCGGATGAAAAAAATCAGAATCGGAATAATAATTTGCGTTTCTCTTGCAGTTTTATCGGGCGCTGCCGTCGCGGGTGCTAAAATGCTTGAAACGAAAAACGCTTATCTTACAATCAACAACGACTCCGTTTCAAAGGATGAGTTGGAATTTTATATGAAAGCCTCCCGCTCAGACGCAATTTTAAGGTTTACATCCGATGCGTCATCAAGTGCCGATAAGGATTTTTGGGAAACCGAGCAAAACGGAATTACTCCGGCGGAGTATTTATTGGAAATTGCGGTTGAGAACCTAAAAAACGACAGAGCGTTATTTACCGAGTGTGAAGAGCGCGGGCTTTGTGAAAAGCTCAGTTATGAAAAAATTATAAAGCAAATGAATGCCGAAAACGCCTCGCGCGCAGAAAAGCTTAAAAACGGCGAGCCGGTTTACGGTGTTACGGAATACACTGTCGTTTCGTATTACGATTATCTTAAAAGTAATTTGCAGATTGCTTTGCGCGAAAAATTGGAAAACGAAGGCGTTATAAAAGAGGACGATGTAAAGCTTAAGCAGTATTACAATCAAATTAAAAACAGTGATCCTCTCTTTCGCAATGCCGACGGCAGCTTTAAACCGTACGCAGATATTCACGCAAAGCTGAAATATCTTTACAGGGAAAAATGCTTTTCGGATTATATAGAGCAGGCGGCGAAAAAACAAGCGGTGAGACAAAACACCGAAAAATTGAAAAAACTTGCAGCTGAAATCGGTTAGGGGGAAAGATAAACAATGAAACGAATAACGGCAATTCTTTTATCCGTTTGTATGAGTATCGCTCTTGCGGGATGTGTTAAGGTAACAACAACCACCACCGTAACGCGCAGAACAAAGGCGAATAATACCGCGACGGATTCCTCGTCACAGGCGACTTCATCGGATAATACAAGCACAGACCGCGAAAATACAGATTCCTCAAAATCATCAGGGTCGGGCACTTCCTCTGAAGCAGTAATACGTACCGACAATGCCGACGTAGATTTAACTGTAAAACAGGCAGCTGTGTTCAACGGTGCACGTAGGGAAGAAAGCGGATACGCTCTTTATTATGTGGACAGCGAGAACGGCGATGACGAAAATGACGGCAGGACCGAGCGCTCTGCCTGGAAGACGCTTGACAATGTAAATAACCGCACCTTTGAGCCGGGAACGAAAATAATGCTTAAATGCGGCAGCGTGTTCGATCAGATGCTCGTTCCGCGTTCTTCGGGAACGGCAGGTAAGTATTTTATTATCGACAGCTACGGTAAGGGAGCAAAACCGATTATAAACGGCGACGGCGAGGCGCAGGCGGTGCTTATTTCCTCTCTGCAGTATATCGAAATCAGAAATCTCGAAATCCGCAATCCCTCGGAATATTCCGCCTCGCGCAAGGGCGTTGCGGTATATGCCGGAGGACAGGTGAGCAGCGGAGTTTTCCATGAGGGCGGCGTATTTAATCACATTTACCTTATAAATCTTGATGTTATTGATGTTTCCTGTACCGACGGTCAGCGCTTTTACGGCGGAATAGTATTTTATTCCCGCCAATCCAAAAGCCCGACTTCATTTAACGAAATTCTGGTTCAGGGCTGCACTATAAAAAACACGGGCGGTTCGGGAATCGCAATGGCATCGGATTATGAGCACGGGCCGGGCGTTGAGTGGTCGGCATTTGAATATACCCCCTCAACCAATGCGACCTTCCGAAATAATTTTGTTTCTCACTGCGCGTCGGACGGTATTTTCATATCGGCGGTCAAGGGCTTACTTATAGAGTCCAATACCGTAACCGATACATCTTATGCAGAGGGCGCGTATGCGGGTATATGGCCGCATTACAGCTCAAATGTTGTAATGCAGTATAACGAGGCGTATGACGTAAAGCTGGTAGGCGGCGACGGTCAGGGCTACGATGTTGATATAGACTGTGTGAACACCAAGGTACAGTACAATTACAGTCACGATAACGAGGGCGGATTTATTCTTCTGTGTACCGACGGCACTAACGGAGGCTACAACAAGGATATTTCGGTTCGTTACAACATAAGTCAAAATGATAAAAGTCAGATTTTCACGCTTTCGGGACCTATTTCCGATGTGAAAATTTATAACAACACGGTTTATACCAAGGCAGGTCTTAAAACCAATCTTGTAGGCTCCTATGATTGGGGAACGGCTGCCAGCCCGAAAAATGTACGGTTTACAAACAACATTTTCAATATGAACTCAACAGGCTGGTGCTCACTTATTATTCCGAGCCGAATCACATTCGATACAAACCTGTTCTACGGTACATACGGGTTTGCACAGCTGTTTCAGTCGGGTGTAAAAATCAGCGGTTCGCTGACCGAAGACCCAATGTTTGTAAATCCCGGAGCCGGCGGTATCGGTCTTGATACACTCGGCGGTTACCGTTTAAAGTCTTCTTCACCGGCAATCAATTCTGGCAAATGGATATCTCAGTGCGGCGGCAGAGATTTCTACGGAAAAGCGGTAACAAAGGAAGGCTTACCGGATCTCGGCGCAATTGAATATTAAGAAAGGAAGATTTTTATGAATTTCAAAAAAACGGCGGCAATGCTTTCTGCGGCATGCATTGTGTTTTCAAGTCTTGCCGGCTGCGGCGGCAGCGGAAACGGCGGCAGCGGAAAAGCGGAAATCAAATCTGTCAGCCTGCCCGAAAAGCTTGATGGCAGCGTGATTAAAATTCTCGCTTACGACGGCTGGGAGCAGGAGCATGCCGACATACGCAAGCAATTAAAGGATTGGTACGGAGCTACGGTTGAGTACACCGTGGTTGACAATAAGGATATGAAAAACAAACTGGCGGTTGACCTTGCGGCAAATATCACCTACGATATGATGCCGATGAGCGCCGACCTGATTTTGAATAACCTTGCAACGCCTATAACAAAATATGTGGATCTTAACGAGGACATTTTCAAGGATTATAAAAAGATCGGCGATTTTGTAACCTTCAACGGCGAGGTTTACGGTATGCCGAGCGTACCGAATATGGAAGTTATAATCTACAATAAAACCCTGATTGAAAACCTCGGCTATGATCTGCCGCTTGATCTTTACAAGCAGGGAAAATGGAACTGGGACACCTTTAAAAACCTTACCACTAGCCTTTGCCGTGAAAAAACAGCCGACGGCGACGCAATAAGCGCCTTTTCCTCTTGGGATACAAATGTATTTTTAAAGGCTAATAACAGCGGTTTTGTTAAGTGGACGGATCATAAATACGCACTCAACCTTGATGATAACAAGCTGCGTGAGGCATTAAACTATTTCCAAAGCTTATCCACTGTGGGGGCATTTACCGGCTGGCAGGGCTGGAGTCAGGCGGATTTTCAGCTCGGTACAATGGCAATGTGTGTTGACCGGTTCGGCAATAAGACCCACTTTGTATCCGATTTAACCTTTGACTGGGATTTTGTTCCGTTCCCGACGGGCTATTCGGGCGATGAAAATGTAGCGCCGGGCACAATTGCTACCTACGGCGTACCGAAGGGCTCCTCCAATCCTTCGGGCGGTGCCGCATACGCATACCTTTTCTGTAAGCAGGATTACGAGCGCAGAAAACAGTATCTCAAAGGCTATTTGACCGATGAACAGGTTGAGCGCTTTGAATCGCTTTACGGAAAAATTTCAAAGGATTATGACACTATAGGTATTGAAAATACCGACGCGCTTATATGGGATGTATTGAGCGGCGCGGATATAACCGCAACTCTTGAGTCCTATAAAACAAAATGGCAGGGAGAGCTTGACGCTTATACCGCGGCTCTTCCGAAATAGACCTCGTAACTGAAAGGAATGGAAGCAATGAAAAAGGTAATCGCGGTATTGTGCCTTTGCGGTTTAATAGGCTTAACGGCAGG
>URNB01000078.1 GCA_900549055.1 uncultured Oscillospiraceae bacterium | reverse complement strand
AGGCTATGGTTTTTAATGATATTGTGGCGGTATATGAATACATAGAACGGCACGGACTTGAAAAACTCGCAACCGTTATTAGGGCATAAAAAATCTGCTGACTTCTTACGAAGCCGGCAGATTTTTATTTTCACACGCCTATTTGATTGTCACACGGTACGCCGTCGCGATATATTTTTTCGGGAGCGATATCTATATCTCCGTCGTTCCATACCGTTACACCGTAATCAATATAAACCCGATTAAAAAGCTCGGTGCTTTTAAGCGGCGCAAATGCGGGCATATCAAGTAACGGCTTAAAATCAAAAATTTTGGTTTCGCCGGTATTGAACCTTACCCACAGCTTGTGATTTTCCATAGGCCGTACCCCACTAACCTTTATTATCGGTTCGGGTTCGCCTGCATAAGCTATACCATCAACAATATACATAAAATCAGCCCCTTTATCTAAGCGGTTCGATTTTTCCGAAAGGCGAAGCGTGAAATTTGCAGTAAGGCTATCGCCTTACAAAAATAAGCGCAAGCAAGGCGGTAAAAGGCGGCAAGCGAAACCGTAATGAGTTTAACTCTCGTCAGCCAAACTCATTAATACATCGTAAATTCGCTTGTTTGCGTCGGGAATTGCGTGTTTCAGTGCAGCCTCTCCCATTTTTTCAAGCAGCGGCTTGTTGCATATAAGCCCCTCGACCGCATTTATAAGGCTTTCTCCGCTTAAATCCTTTTCTTCAAGCAGCTGCGCAGCACCCGCCTTTTTAAGGGTCATTGCGTTGTGGTACTGGTGATTTTCGGCAACGTAGGGTGAAGGTATCAGCACTGAGGGCTTTCCGCAGCAGCAAAGCTCGCTTAAGGTTATAGCCCCCGCACGGCAGATAACAAGATCGGCCGCCGCCATACAGACATCCATATTGTTTATATATTCGCGGACATCGGTATATTCGGAAAGCTTTGTATCGCCGAGCGCTTCAAGCATTGCCTTGTATCCGGCGCTGCCCGCCGCATGTATATGGTAAAAATCGCCCGATGAGCCCAGCCTCTTTATAAGCTCCGTTACCGCCTCGTTTATGCGGCGCGCGCCCAGTGACCCGCCGAACGATAAAAGCAGCGGCTTATCCCCGATGCCGAGCCTCTCTCTTGCTTCCTCCCTGCTCATTTTAAGCAGCTCGCCTCGCACGGGATTGCCGGTTATGATAGGTTTCTTACCGCATTTTAAGTATTTTTCAGCCTCCGGCATGGCAAGCATTACACGATCGGCTTTAGGTGCCAGCATTTTGGTTGTAACACCCGGGTATGCGTTTTGCTCGTGAATGGCGGTTTTAAAGCCCAAACGCTGCGCCTCTTTAAGCACCGGGCCGCTCACATAGCCGCCGGTGCCGACAACCAAATCGGGCTGCAGCTGCCTTAAAAGCTTTTTGGAGTCGATGGAAGCCGTTACCGCAAGCCTTGCTGCTTTGATATTTTTAATCGCGCTTTTAAAGGAAATTTTGCGCTGAAAGCCGGCAACCTCAATTGTATGAAAATCATATCCCGCCGCCGGCACAAGCTTCGCTTCAAGCTTTTCGGCGGTGCCGATATATGATATTTCCGCGTCGGGGCTGTGTTCCTTAATATAACCCGCAACCGCAAGCGCGGGATTTATATGCCCCGCGGTGCCGCCGCCCGCAAACAGTATTTTCACAGTAATTATCCCCCTAAAATATTATGATTTCTCTATATTTGCGCTGCGCGAAACCGAAAGCACAATACCCATTTCGGCAAGCAGTATTAAAAGTGAGGTTCCGCCGTAGCTGAAAAACGGAAGACTGATGCCCGTATTCGGTATTGTGTTGGTAACAACCCATATATTGAGCATTGCCTGAAGACCTACCTGAAAAGTAAGACCCAGCGCCAAAAGTGAGCCGAATTTATCCTGCGCACGCATAGCTATTGTAAACCCGCGCCACACCAGCAGGCAGAAAAGGATTATTATAATAACCGCGCCTATAAGACCTAATTCCTCGCAGACTATTGCGAAAATAAAATCGTTATGGGGTTCGGGCAGCCACAGATATTTCTGCCTTGACTGACCTATACCGCGGCCTAAAATTCCGCCCGAGCCGATTGCTAACAGCGACTGTATTGTCTGAAAGCCCTTGCCCTTGGCGTCCGCCCACGGGTCGAGCCAGTATTTTATTCGGTCGGAGCCGTAGCCTATAATTCCCGTAGCGACCGCCAAAACGCCGCCGCCCACTCCTAAAAGTCCGCCGCCGATAATGTATCGCTTGGGAAGTCCGCCTACAATGAGCAGCACTATGCCTATGGTAAAAATAAGTATAGTCGCGGAAAAATGCGGCTCAAGCACCACAAGCCCGCAGGTAAGACCTAAAAGCACCACAAGGAAAAATATAAATTTAAAGCTTTTCATTTGCTTTGAATTGCCGGCAATAAGCGAAGAAAACAGCAGTATAATTGCAAATTTTGCAACCTCGGACGGCTGAAAGTTTATAGGGCCTAAAACTATCCACCGCTTAACGTCCATACCCTTTACCATGGGCGGGAGCGCAAGCAGCACCGCCAGCATACCGATTGCGAGAACATATACTATCCATGCAAATCTGCGCCAAAAATGATAATCGATTTTTGAAATTATCAGCATAAGAGCAACGCCCGCCGCGGCAAACGCTGCCTGGCGGGTTATAAATTTATAGCTGTTGCCGTAATATTCGTAGGAATAAGCGTAGCTTGCCGAAAACAGCATTACAAGCCCGGTAGTAAGCAATATTAATACAAAGGATAAAAAGGTCAAATCAAGCCTTTTACCTGCCTCGGGCTTCTTTTTAGCTGCCGCCATTATTTATTCCTCCGGTTGAATTATTTGTTGAAGATTATCGGCAGCAGCGCAAGCAGTGAGCCGAGCGCCGCAACGCCTGAAAACACAAGAACTATTTTTTGCTCCGACCAGCCGCACATCTCAAAGTGATGATGTAAGGGAGCCATTTTGAATAGGCGCTTTTTGGTGCGCTTATAATGCGCAACCTGCAATATATCCGAAAGCGCCTCGGCAAAATAGGTGATTCCCGCAAGCAGCAGAAGCACCGGTCTCTCCGTGCCGAACGAGATCGCTACCACCGCTCCGCCCAAGAACATTGAGCCGGTGTCGCCCATAAACACCTTTGCGGGCTTTGCATTCCACACAATAAAGCCGCAACAGGCGCCCGCAAGCGCGGCGGACAGTGCGTTAATGCCGAACTGATAAAGAAAGCCGGAAGCCAGCATAAACGCGCACGCCACCACAAGCGTAACAGAGGAGGCAAGCCCGTCAATGCCGTCGGTCAGGTTCACCGCATTTGTAAAGCCATAAATAAACATAAGGGCAATCGGCCAGAAAAGCAAACCCGCACCCTTTACTATGTTGATATCCCCGATAAAGGGTATCGTGGTAGTCTTCATCCCCGAAAGGCAGAGTGAAATCAAATACGCCGCGGCAACAAGCAGCTGCAAAAAGGTCTTCTGCCGTGCGGTAAGTCCCAGATTGCGCTTTTTAACTACCTTTATATAGTCATCCATAAATCCTATGGCGGACATTCCGAGCGCTAAAAAAATTCCCGAAAGAAAGACCGATAAGCGATAACTGTCATGCAGCTCGGACGCAAACCGACCCGAAACCGCCGCAGAACAGCCGAATGCCACCAAAAGCGATAAAAGCACGCCGGCGATTATCATAACCCCGCCCATTGTTGGTGTTCCCTGCTTGCCCTTGTGCCACTTGGGCCCTATATCCAATATAGTTTGCCCGAATTTAAGCTTTTTTAAATACGGAATTACAAAATATCCCGAGCCCGCAGTAACCGCAAACGCAACCGCCGCCGCTATAACAGATGTTAAATCTTTCATTTTCCCCGTCTCCGCCTGTTATTATTTTATACTTTTAAGCGCCTCTGCCACGACCTCGCGCTCATCAAGGTGAATCGTGCCGTTCTTCAGTATCTGATAGGTCTCATGCCCCTTGCCTGCCAAAACGATTATATCCCCCGGCTGTGCAATCGATACCGCATATTTAATAGCTTCGATTCGGTTTTCTATGACCTTATACGGCGTTCTGCTGTCGCGCATGCCCTCAAGTATATCGTCTATTATCGCGCGCGGGTCTTCGCTGCGCGGATTATCGCTTGTGACTATAACGAAATCGGCAAAATGCTCGGCTATGCTGCCCATAATCGGGCGTTTTGTCTTATCCCTGTCTCCCCCGCAGCCGAACACCGCAATAAGCCTGTTCTTTTCGCACTCGCGGAAGGTGGAAAGTATGTTTTTAAGTCCGTCGGGCGTGTGGGCGTAGTCGATTATAATATGGAAATCTCTGCCCGTAGGCACGGTCTCCGCCCTGCCCTTAACGCCGTTCATTTCGGATAATGCCGCTGCGACCGTTGTTATCGGTATACCTATTTCCACCGCGCAGACTGCGGCGCAAAGCGAATTGTAGACCGTAAAGTGCCCGCCGGTATTGACCTTGATATGGCTGATAACGCTGTCGCTCAAAAATTCATACTCAACCGACGCAGGCTTGAAGTTTATGCCCTTTGCGCTGTAGGTTGAGTTGTCTCCCGTCGAGTATGTTACAACCCTACAGTCAAGCCCCTTCATTATCTCATCGGCGTAGCTGTCGTCCTTATTTATAATAGCTGTTTTGCACATCTTGAAAAGCTTTTTCTTCGCCGCAAGATAATTCTCCATTGTCTTATGATAATCAAGATGATCCTGTGTTAAATTGGTGAACATTGCCGCGTCGAAATTAAGCCTGTAAACACGGCACTGATCGAGTGCGTGGGAGGAAACCTCCATAATGACATGTGTGCAGCCCTTTGCCTTCATGAGAGCAAAAAGGGAATTCAGCTCATAGGCGTTCGGTGTTGTGTTGTGCGCGGCAATTATTTCATCGCCTATCATGTTCTGTATCGTGCCGATAAGCCCAACCTTATAGCCGGCCTTTTCAAGTATGCATTTAAGCATATAGGTTACAGAGGTCTTGCCGTTTGTGCCGGTTACGCCGAGCAGGTGCAGACTGTCCGCCGGGTTTCCGAACCATTTAGCGCATATATCGGCATATGCCGCGTGGGTGTTCTCTGCCAAAATCTGTTTTTTTTCACCCGTATCACGCTCGGCTACAACCGCCGCCGCACCATTTTCCACAGCCGCAGCCGCATAATCGTGGCCGTCTGAAGCGGCGCCCTTTATGCAGACAAACAGATATCCCGGCTTTACCTGTCTTGAATCGCAGGTAATACCCGTAATTTCCGTATTTGCCAAGTCTCCGTCTACCTTTGTCAGATATTTAAGCTTCATTTTTTCTCCTATCCGTCAACTACATTGTCATCGCTGAAATATACCGTTACAACCGTACCGGCATCAACCTCTTTTCCCGCCTCAACACTTTGCCTGTAAGCCTTTAGGCCTCCGGTGGTTGTGTTGCCCGAGAATTCAACATTAACGCCCGCTCTTGCCGCGGCGGAATTGACCTCCGTAGCGCTGAGTCCCTTAAAGTTCGGCACCGTTGCTTTGCTTGCCGCGCCGTCCTCGGTATAAAGTATAACCACACCGCCGGTCATCACCTTACTTCCCGACGCAGGCAGCTGCTTTACAACCTTTTCGCCGCTGCCCACAACCTTGTATTCAAGCTTTTGGGTGGTAAGCTTTCCCTTGGCGTCCGCAACCGTGCTTCCCACGGTATCGGGAACGGTTATTGAAAGCTTCTTCAATTCATCGTCGGTGTAGCTCGGCTCATAGCCGAGATAAGGCAGAATATCCGCCATTATCTTTGAGTTTACGGGGGCTGAAATAGCGCCGCCGTAGTATTTTTCGCCCTTCGGCTCATCAAGCATAACAAGAATCGCAATTTCGGGCTTTTCTATCGGAGCGACCGTGGCGCATGAGCCGATATACAGCCGCTTATCCCCCGTTTGCTGTATTTTCGAGAGCTTTTGCGAGGTTCCGGTTTTAGCCCCTATATTATAACCCGCAACAAGCGCGTTCTTTGCACCGTTTTCGGCAACGAAGTTCAAAAGCTCACGCATTGTGGCAGAGGTGCTTTCGGAAATAACCTGCCGCTTTGTTGAGGTCACAACGGTTTTTTTAACCTTGTTGTTTTCATCGAGAATCTTTTCAACCATATGCGGCTGAACAAGATAGCCGCCGTTCACCGTTGCGGCAATAGCGCATATAAGCTGCATGGGCGTTACGTTAAAGCTCTGCCCGAAGGAAGATGACGCAAGCTCAACGGGCCCCATTTTTTCTTCCTTATGATAGGTAGAAGAGGCCTCGCCCGGCAAATCTATCCCGGTTTTTTCGGTAAAGCCGAAAGCCTTAAAATATTTTGAAAAGGTGCTTACTCCCACCAACTGACCTATCGTTATAAACGCGGGGTTGCAGGAATTCGATATTGCCTGCATAAGAGTCTGCGAACCGTGACCTGTCGTTTTGTGGCAGTGGTATGACTGCCCCGCCACCGTTGCATGGCCGTTGCAGAAAAAGCTTGAATTTTTGTTTACAAGATTTTCTTCAAGCGCTATAGCCGCGGTCACCGCCTTGAAAACAGAACCGGGCTCATAGGTATCCGAAACCGCCTTGTTTCGCCACTGGCGGTTTAAAAGCTCGCTTTGCAGCTTTTTCTTTTCCTCCTCATCCGCCGTCTCGCTGACCTTTTTCTGATCGGCAGGCGACAGTGTGAACGGCTCGTTCGGGTCAAAATCGCCCTTGACCGACATTGCAAGTATAGCGCCGGTGTTAACATTCATAACCACCGCCGCGCCGCGCTCGGCAATCTGATATTCCTCAATCGCCGATTCAAGGTATTTATCCGCCGTGTACTGAACATAGTTATCGAGTGTCAGCACAAGCGAGCCGCCCTTTACCGCATTTTCAACCTTCTCATAGGAAAAGGGCATATTCGTTCCCATGGCGTTCTTCGCCGCAACAACGCGCCCGGCAGTGCCGGTAAGCTCGTTATCGTAGTAGCTTTCAAGCCCCGAAAGTCCCTGATCGTCAGAGCCCACAAAGCCCAAAACCACCGACGCCAGGTTTCCGTTCGGGTAATACCTTTTGGTGGTTGAATCAAGCCCGATATACTGTGAAAGCTCAAGATCCTTATTATCGAGTATAAATTGCCGCACCTTATCGGCTACTGTCTTTTCAACCTTCTTTTTAACGATAACATAGTATGACTTCTTGCCTGTATAATCATACACCGTATTGTAATCCATTTCAAGTATTTCGGAGAGTCCTTCGGCAATTTTTTTTCTTACCGCCTCGGCATCACTCTCTTTTTTCAGACTTTTTATTCCGTTCGGGGTAATATATACCGTCCATGCGGGCGAGCTTGTGGCAAGCTTCTGCATATTGCGGTCGTAAATATCTCCGCGCGGTGCGGTCACAAGGCTGTCGTAAAGCTGCTGCTCCGACGCATCTTTCTGATATTTTTCGCCCTTTATGATCATAATGTTGACAAGACTTCCCGTAGATACGACCGAAAGTGCGATTATAAGCACCAGCATCACCGCTAAAATTCTTGTAAGCATCATTTTATTCGGCTTTACAGTCATAACCGTCACCTCGTTTCCGATAATATCCGAATACGAGAGTCGGCAAAAACAACTCTCGTATCTCACACTGATAATATATTACTGTTACCCTTGATTTTATTACTTCGCGGTTACTTCGCTTCCGTCGGCCCTGACCGCCTTATCCTTATCGTTGACCCTTATATACTTAACATTGCTTTTTTCCATCTTCCTCATTCCGAGCTGGGTCGCTTCAAGCTCTAAATTCGCAAACGAAATTCTGCGCTGCATTTCAACCTCAAGGCTTGTCTTTTCACTCTCAAGCTCGGTTATGGCGGCTCTTACCTCGCCTATTTCGGAATTTACCTCGTTTATTTTAATTCGCATCATAATATTTCCGCAAAGACCCGCCAAAATAAAGGTTGCCGCCAAAATAAAGGCTGCGGGTGATGAAAGGCTTTTAGCCGCGGCACGTCTGCGATTTTTTGTGCGCTCCGCCGTTTTGGGCATTGCAACTATATTATCGCGCCTTTTCTCGGTTTCGGCGGTTTTCGGCATAAACATTTCAAAATCGTATGCTAAGCTGTCGTTATAATATTTTATGTTGTTCATAACGCGTATCCCCTGTTAATTCTTTATAATTACCCTCAGCTTTGCGCTTCTGCTGCGCGGATTTTCGTTTAATTCCTCTTCACTCGGCTCTATCGGCTTTTTAGTGAGCAAATGCCCTGCCGGGGTCTTGCCGCAAACGCATACCGGGAAATCCGGCGGGCAGGTGCAGCCCGTGCAATATTCACGGAATTTCTGCTTCACCATTCTGTCCTCAAGCGAATGGAAGGTTATTATTGCCAAAGCGCCGTCCTTATTAAGCAGCCCGAAAGCCTTATCTAAAGCAGCGGCAAGCTCGTCCAGCTCGCCGTTGACGGCAATTCTTATCGCTTGAAAGCATTTTCTCGCGGGGTGACCGTCTCGCCGCGCCTTTGCGGGTACGGCGGAAGCGATTATATCCGCTAACTGTAATGTACTCACAATCGGCTGCTTTTCCCTCTCGTCCGCAATTCGCAGCGCGATTTTATAGGCGAATTTTTCTTCCCCGTAATCTCTGAAAATTCTTGTAAGTTCCGATACGGAATAGCTTGCCACAATATCCGCAGCGGTTAGCCCGCTTTTGCTCATCCGCATATCGAGCGGTGCGTCCTTATGGTAGGAAAAGCCCCTGTCGGCATTATCAAGTTGGAAAGACGAAACGCCCAAATCCAAAAGTATGCCGTCAACACCCTGTACGCCGTCATCTTGCATTACATCGTCCATTCGGCTGAAGCAGGACTGTATCACCTTGGCGTTATATCCGCATAGCCTGTCCGTCGCGGTTTTAACGGCATCCGGATCGCGGTCAAGCGCATACAGCATGCCGCCCTTAAGCCTTTTCGCAATTTCAAGCGAATGCCCCGCGCCGCCTGCGGTTCCGTCAATATAAATGCCGTCGGGTTTTATATTCAGCGCCGACACGGCTTCGTCGAGCAATACCGATTTATGAAGAAATTCCATCAGAAATTAAGCTCCTCCATAATAGCGGCAACCGATTCCGGAGTGTACTGCGCGTTTTCCTCGTTCCAAAGCTCGGTGTTCCATATTTCAAGATTGGTGTCCATTCCTATTATGTGCGCTTCGCCCTCAAGATTTGCATATTCGCGCAAAACCGGCGGAATAAGTATTCTGCCCTGCGAATCAAAATCAACACTGAAGGCACCGTCGTAAAGAAAGCGCTTTACGGCGCTCGATTTGGTGCTCGGGAGTGTGCCGATCTTTTCAACCAGCTTGTCCCATTCCTCAGCGGAGTAAACGCAAAGGCAACGCTTGCCGTAAATTCCGCGGCATATCATAAAGCCGCTGCCGAGCTCTTCGCGGAGCTTTGCCGGAATGAAAACCCTGCCCTTTTTATCTATATTGTGTTGATAGCCTCCGAAAAGCATGATTTTCACCTCCGTTTTCTCCACTTTGATGCACTTTAATGGATTTTCACTCCACTTTGCACCACTATGATTGTATTATAAAGCCTTTTTGAGTAAAAATCAAGTGTTTTTTCGCGTTTACATAATTTTTTTTACCGTTTTCCATATACCATACTTATGTGCATGTACCGGTTTTGGAGTGATTGCATTGGAGTCAGACTTTACATTAATTGTCAC
>URNB01000077.1 GCA_900549055.1 uncultured Oscillospiraceae bacterium | reverse complement strand
CGTGGGGACATCGACCCCTTACACAGGGGAGCCTTATTATCAAGAATACATACTGTTTGCCGACATATAGTCGTAAATTGCTTTGCCGTGACCCTGCTCTTCCTTTTGAATGCTGTTCAAAACATTTCGCAGGCTTTCCTGCGTGAATTCAAAAATACAGGTGTCGTAAAGGTGCGAAGCATGCTTTTCCATTGTGAGAACATCGGTGCAAAGATAGCTGTCGTGCTTTTTTGCGTCGGTATCGGCAACGGAATAGGCGGCGGAAAATCCGGGCTGTGTGTGGCTGCCGCCTGCAGTCGCGGGGGCTGAGCCGCCCTCTATTTGTTCGAGCATGCTAAGGTGGTGCCGTTCGGTATCCGCAATGCCCGAAAACAGGGTCTTCAGCTGCGGATCAAGCGCCTCTGCCGAATACTTTTCGTATTTCTCGGCACAAAGCTTTTCCTGTGTTTTAAGATCCTTTAAAAGGGAAGTTTCTTTTTGTGTTAATTGCATTTTAAATCACCTCAAAAACAGTATTGCTCAAAAAAAGATAATTATAACAAAGGATAAAATTAAATGATTAAAAATATATTATTCGATTTGGACGGGACTCTGCTCCCTATGGATATGGAGAAATTCACCCAAGGCTATTTCAAGCGCCTCGTTATGAAGGCGGCGCCGCGCGGCTACGAACCTGAAAAACTTATAAAAAGCGTTTGGGCAGGCACCGCGGCAATGGTGAAGAATAACGGCGGAATTACAAATGAAGAGGCGTTTTGGAACAAATTTTCCGAAATTTACGGCAAAGAAAAAGCCGGTGCGGACAAACCGATGTTTGACGAATACTACCGTAAGGAATTTTCAGATGTAAAGGCGGACTGCGGCTTTGACCCTGCCGCCGCCGAAACGGTTGCCGCGCTTAAGGCAAAGGGCTTTGCGCTTGTGCTTGCAACCAACCCGATTTTCCCTGCCGCAGCCACGGAAAGCCGCATTGAGTGGGCGGGGCTTGATAAAAACGATTTTCTGCTTTATACCACCTATGAAAATTCGCACTACTGCAAGCCGAACCCGAAATATTATGAGGAAATTCTCGAAAGACTTCATATGAACGCCGAGGAATGCCTTATGGTCGGAAATGATGTGAACGAGGATATGGTAGCCGAAACGCTCGGAATGAAGGTATTTCTGCTTACCGATTGTCTGCTTAATAAGGACAACAAGGATATCTCCGCTTACCCGCACGGCGGCTTCCCGGAGCTTTTGAGCTTTGTGGAAGAGCTGCGCTGAATCGGCAAACCGAAGTTAACAAAAAATTCAATATTATCCTGTTGACAAACGGGATAATTGTGATATAATGGTTAGCAAACTAACAAATTGCTTTTTGAGGTGATAATATGCCTTCCGAACGGGATGTCGGATTTGAGATACGCACGCTTTCAAACCTTATAAGGCGGGATGTCGAAAAGAATATTGCGGCTATGGATCCGAAGCCTAACGGCAGGGTGCACGGCTGGGCGATAAATTATTTTTACGAAAACCGCGACAGGGATATTTTCCAAAAGGATTTTGAAGAAAAGTTTTTAATCAGGCGTTCGACCGCAAGCAATATGCTGAAGCTTATGGAGAAGGACGGTTATATTAAGCGTGTAAGCGTTGAAAACGACGCGAGACTTAAAAAAATCGTGCTGACGGATAAGGCGATAAAAACTCATACAGCGATATGCAGGGATATTGCCGCGCGGGAAAAAAGGCTGAGAAAAGGGCTGACCGATGAAGAGCTTGAAGCTTTTTTCCGCATTGTCGAAAAGCTTAAAAAAAATATGGAAAATGCGGAATGACCGTTTTATGACAGGAGAGATAGTATGATAAAAACACTTATGCGCAGTATAAGGGAATACAAAAAGCCCTCTGTCTTAACCCCGATATTGGTTTCAATTGAGGTTATAGTTGAGTGCATAATTCCTTTTTATATTGCAAAGCTTATAGACCACATACAGAACGGCACGGATATGTCGCTCATATTAAAATACGGCTTTATGCTGATTTTACTGGCGTTCGTTTCCCTGTTTTTCGGGGCTATGGCCGGAAAGACCTGCGCTACGGCTTCCTGCGGGTTTGCAAAAAATCTGCGGCATGATCTGTTTTACAAGGTTCAGGATTTTTCTTTTACCAATATCGATAAATTTTCGACATCCAGTCTTGTGACCCGTCTTACGACCGATATTTCAAATGTACAAATGGCATATATGATGATAATACGCATAGCGGTGCGCTCGCCTATGATGTTCATTTTCGCAATGATAATGGCGTTTAAAATGTGTCCGCAGTTATCTACCGTTTATGTGGCGCTTGTGCCCTTTTTAGCCTTTGCACTGTTCCTTATAATAAAAAAAGCTATGCCGCTTTTCCAAAGCGTATTTAAAAAGTACGATAACCTTAACAATTCGATTCAGGAAAATGTTAAGGGTATGCGGGTCGTAAAATCCTTTGTGCGCGAGGATTACGAGAAAAATAAATTCGGCAAGGCATCCGAAGAGGTCTGCGCAGACTTTACAAAGGCAGAAAGACTTGTAGCCCTTAACAGCCCTGTTATGCAGATTGTAATGTACACGGCAATGATAATAGTTTCGTACGTAGGCGCAAAGCTTATTATAAACGGCGGCGCAAGCGAAATGGGCGTTGGTGCGCTTTCGAGTATGTTTACCTACGGTATGCAGATATTATCAAGCCTTATGATGCTTTCAATGATATTCGTTATGATTACTATTTCAAACGCGTCCATACAGCGTATCTGCGAGGTTTTGACCGAGGAAAGCACCGTTAAAAACCCCGAGAATCCCAAAACAGACGTGCCGGACGGCAGCATTGATTTTAACGACGTTTCCTTTAAATATCATGCGGATGCCGAAAAAAATGCCCTTACTGATATTAATCTTCATATAAGATCAGGCGAAACGATCAGCATTATAGGCGGCACAGGCAGCAGTAAATCATCGCTTATTCAGCTTATTTCACGCCTTTATGACGCAACCGAGGGCGAGGTGCTTGTCGGCGGCAGCAATGTTAAGGATTACGACATTGAAACGCTGCGCAACGCCGTTTCGGTGGTTCTGCAGAAAAATGTGCTTTTCTCGGGCACTATTAAAGAGAATCTTCGCTGGGGCGATATGAACGCGACAGATGAGGAGCTGGTGCGCGTATGTAAACTGGCACAGGCGGATGAATTTATAAACACCTTGCCCGATGGGTACGATACCCACATTGAGCAGGGCGGCACGAATGTTTCGGGCGGACAGAAGCAGCGCCTTTGCATAGCGCGCGCACTGCTTAAAAAGCCGAAAATAATTATTTTCGATGACTCCACAAGCGCTGTTGATACCAAGACCGACGCGCTTATAAGAAACGCGCTTGCAACCGAAATACCCGATACCACAAAGATTATTATAGCACAGCGTATTTCATCCGTGCAGGATGCAGACCGAATTGTGGTTATGGAGGACGGCAGAATCAATGCCGTAGGCACGCATGACGAATTGCTTGAGAGCAATGAAATTTACAAAGAAGTATACTATTCGCAGAATAAGGCAGGTGAAGAATAATGCCGGGACCCGGAGGATTCAGGGGCGGATCTAAGGCTAAAAACGCCAAAGGCACGCTTTTAAGACTTTTTAAATTTCTTTTCAAATATTATAAGACCTATCTCATTATAGTGGCAGTGTGTATTTTATTGAGCGCGCTTGCGGGAACGGTTTCTTCACTCTTCTTAAATCAGCTTTTGCTGGTTATAGGGGACGGAATAAATACGGGCTTCAATTCCGTTTCGGGAAGGCTTATGCAGGTAATAGGACTGATGATAGGCTTTTACGCCCTGGGCGTTATTACCACCTTTATTTACTCGCAGCTGATGGCTGTGGTTACGCAGGGCTTTTTAGATAAAATGCGCCAAAATATGTTCGGCAGCATGCAGAGCCTGCCCATAAAGTATTTTGATACGCATACCCACGGCGATATAATGAGCTACTACACCAACGATATCGATACCCTGCGCCAGTTAATATCCCAAAGCATACCGCAGCTGCTGACCTCGTTTTTAACAATTGTGGCTCTGCTTTTCTATATGCTGTTTTTAAGCGTTTGGATGACCTTGGTGGTCTTCCTCGGTGTTTTCGCCATGACTATGGTGACCAAGAAAATAGGCGGCAACAGCGCGCGCTATTTCGTAAAACAGCAAAAGGCGATAGGCGTGGTTGAGGGCTATATTGAGGAAATGATGAACGGGCAAAAGGTCGTTCAGGTCTTCTGCCATGAGGAAGAAAGCAAAAAGGATTTTGACAAGATAAACGAGCAGCTGTTTAAGGACGCCGAAAGCGCAAATATTTTTGCGAATATACTGATGCCTATAATGGGCAATATCGGCAATATTCTGTATGTGCTTATAGCCTTTATCGGCGGTGTTCTGATTATTGCAAACGCGCCCAACCTTTCTCTTTCGGGGCAGGCAATTTCGGTGGCGGTGGTGGTGCCGTTCCTTAATATGACGCGACAGTTCACCATGAGCATAAGTCAGGTTTCGCAGCAGATAAACTCGGTGGTTATGGCTATGGCGGGCACAGAGCGTATATTCGAGCTTATGGATGAAAAGCCCGAAGCGGACGACGGCTATGTTACGCTTGTAAACGCAAATATTGACGAAAACGGCAATATAACCGAAAGCGAAAAACGCACAGGCGTTTGGGCATGGCGGCATCCTCATCATGACGGCTCGGTCACATATACCCGCCTTATGGGGGATGTGCGGCTGTTTGATGTTGATTTCGGCTATGTCCCCGATAAAATAGTGCTTCATAATATCGATATTTTTGCGGAACCCGGGCAGAAAATAGCCTTTGTGGGCGCTACGGGTGCGGGCAAAACCACAATTACCAACCTTATAAACCGTTTCTACGATATTGCGGACGGTAAGATAAGATACGACGGCATAAATATCAACAAGATAAAGAAAGCCGATCTGCGCAGGTCTTTGGGCATTGTTTTGCAGGATGTAAACCTGTTTACGGGTACTGTTATGGATAATATCCGCTACGGCAGACTTGACGCAACCGACGAGGAGTGCATAGCCGCGGCAAAGCTAGCCAATGCGCACGGCTTTATAGAAATGCTGCCCGAGGGCTATAACACGGTATTAAAGGGCGACGGCAGCGGTTTATCGCAGGGGCAGCGGCAGCTGATATCGATTGCCCGCGCGGCGGTTGCAGATCCGCCCGTTATGATACTCGACGAGGCGACCTCAAGCATTGATACCCGCACCGAGGCGATAGTTCAAAAGGGTATGGATAGGCTTATGCAGGGCAGAACGGTATTTGTTATCGCCCACAGGCTTTCCACCGTTCAGAATTCGGATGTTATTATGGTGCTTGACCACGGCAGAATTATAGAACGCGGCAGCCACAAAAAGCTTATTGAGGAAAAGGGCAAATACTATCAGCTTTATACCGGCGCGTTTGAGCTGGAATAACAGTATTAAGCCTTGTGAATGCATAATTTATAAAAAAACAGCCTGCACCGTCGGCTTGACCGATGGTACAGGCTGCTGCTTTTGCTGTGCGGCAAATTTCGCATTATTTCGGCTCTGTCAGAATATAAATGCGTCGTGAACCACTCTTACGGCGCGGTCGGCGTCCTCTGCGTCTATAAGCACCGAAATCTTAATTTCGCTTGTGGATATCATGCGGATGTTTATGCCGGCGTCATAAAGCGCCTCGAACATTTTTGAGGCAACGCCCGGGTGGCTTTCCATTCCCGCACCCACAACTGAAACCTTGGCTATCGACTCGTCAATCGTTACTTCCTTGTAATTAAGGCTGTCTTTCATTCCTTCAATGGCAGATACGGCGGTCTTGCCATCGTCAAGCGGCACGGTGAAGGTGATGTCCTTTGTGGCATCTCTGCCGACCGACTGGAGAATTATATCGACATTGATTTTATGCTGTGCCAGCTTGTTGAAGATCTTAAAGGCAACTCCGGGGGTATCCTTAAGTCCGATAACGGAAATTGTGGCAACATTGGTATCCTTGGCAACGCCTCTTATAAGTGTCTTTTCCATTTTAACAGTCTCCTTTACGATAGTGCCGGGCTTGCTTTCAAGACTTGAAAGCACCTCAAGCTCAACATTGTATTTTTTAGCCATTTCAACCGAGCGATTGTTAAGTACCTGCGCGCCGAGCGTCGCAAGCTCAAGCATTTCGTCGTAGGCTATTTCGTCCATTTTGCGCGCCGTGGGAACCTTTCTCGGGTCGGCGGTGTAAACGCCGTCAACATCGGTGTATATCTGGCAGACATCCGCCTTCATCGAAGCGGCTATAGCTACGGCGCTTGTGTCCGATCCGCCGCGGCCGAGGGTGGTTATATCATCGTATTTATTAAGACCCTGAAAGCCCGCCACAATCACTATATTGCGCTTTGAAATTTCATTGCGTATGCGCTCTGCGTTGACCTTTTTGATTCGCGCGATTCCGTGGTTTGAATCGGTTGCAAAACCCGCCTGCCAGCCGAGCAGGGAAATAACGGGAAAGCCGAGCTTCTCGATTGCCATGGCAAGCAGCGCTATGGACATTTGCTCGCCTGCCGATAAAAGCATATCAAGCTCTCTTTTAGAGCCGCCGTCGGGATTTATTTCCTTTGCTTTTTCTATAAGCTCGTCGGTTGTATCGCCCTGGGCGGAGACCACAACAACAATATCGCTGCCCTTTTTATAGTCCTCGGTTATAATATTTGCAACATTGAAGACTCTTTCGGCGTTCGCGACAGACGAACCGCCGAATTTTTTTACGATTAAAGACATCGGGTGAACCTCCTCGGTTAAATCATAGTATTTAAAATTTTACGGGATCTGATATTTTTAAAGGCGGCAAGCTTTTTAAGCGTTTCGCTCGGCTTTTCCGCATTTGTTAAGAACGCTATTTCATTTCGGAATTTGTTTTTGATGCACGAAACACCCGGGAAAGCGTTTTCAACCTCTGAAACAAGTCCGTCAAAATCATCGCCCGACAGAAGCACGAAAAGCCTTACCGGTTCATCTGAGCAATTATCCACATAATCTGCGCTGCCCTCTTCCCATGAAACATATTTGCGGGTATCAATGTGCTTTACGCAGTCGAGAATATCCGCAACGACCGCGCTGGCAGTGGCTTCCTTTCCCGCGCCCTTGCCGTAGAACATAACATTGCCGGTTTCGTCGCCCTTTATCATAATGGCGTTAAACACGCCGTTGACGTCCGAAAGAATGCAGTCGCGGCTGACAAGCGTGGGGCGGACAGAGGCGGTGATTTTGCCGTTTCCGAGCCTCTTGGCATGCCCTATAAGCTTGATCGTACAGCCGAAGCTGTCGGCATATTCCGCGTCGTCAAGCGTAATATCGGTTATACCCTCGGTCTTCACTTGTTCCGGATAAACATGCTTGCCGAAGGCGAGAGCCGCCAAAATGCAGATCTTGCGGCAGGCGTCATGCCCTTCGATATCCGCTGCCGGATTTTTCTCGGCAAAGCCCTTTTTCTGCGCGAGCGCAAGAGCGGAATCAAAATCCATATTCTCTACTATCATTTTATTTAAAATGTAGTTGGTCGTTCCGTTTAAAATTCCGGAAATTTCGGTTATTTCGTTTGCGGCAAGGCATTGGGATATCGGTCTTAATACCGGAATGCCGCCTCCCACGCTTGCTTCAAACAGGAAATTAGCGTTATTTTCCGCCGCGATTTTTAAAAGCTCGGCGCCCTTTGCCGCAACAAGCTCCTTATTGGAGGTAACGACGCTTTTGCCCTTTTCAAGGCATTTTTTAACGAAATCGTAAGCGGGATTAATTCCGCCCATAACCTCGGCTACTACCTTTACGCTGTCATCATTAAGTATGATGTTAAAATCCTTAACGAATTTATCGCTGTAAGAAAGCTCCGGGAAATCGCGGAGGTCAAGTATATATTTAACATTGACCGCGGTATGAGCCGCCTTTTCGGCACGCTCCGGGTGGTTTATCAGTATTTCGGCGGTTCCCGAGCCTACAACGCCGTGTCCCATTATTGCAACATTGATCATTTTTTGCCTCCGTCTATTCTTTTGATTGATATAACGCCGTCGGTTTCAAGCAAACGGTTTATAAGTCCGTCCGCGCCGATTTCGGAGCCTATACTGACAGTAAGGGATACATTTGCCTTGCCGTTTTCCGGCAGCCCCTGCGAAACGGTTATAATGTTCGCGCCGCAGTCATACAGAGCGGCGGTCAGCGCCGAAAAAACTCCCGCACGGTCGGAAAGAGCAGCGTTAAGACTTAATGTATTGCCGCCCGAGCCCGAATATTTGAAAACAAAATCCTTATACTTATAAAAGGCTGTTCTTGAAATACCCGCTTCCTTTACCGCCTGCGCCGTGCTTGATACCTTTCCCTCCGCAAGCAGCTCCTTCGCACGGATAACTCCCGCGAAGACCGGCGGCAGGATATCGGGGTCGATAAGCAGATAGCTTTTATCCATAATTGTCCTCCACACACGAACTGTTGTATTCTATTATAGTACGGCGGCGGCGCAAAAGCAACAAAAAAATTATCCTTCCGACATAAATGTAAAAATTATATAAAAGTTATTGCAGGGCGGTGTTTTCATTTGGATGAGCGGGCGAAAAAGAACTTTTTAATTACTGCGGCATACATTGTAACGGTAGGGGCAATCGTATTTATTGTGTGTCGGTTTTTGCTGAAATACCTTATGCCGTTTATAATCGGCGGACTTATAGCCTGGGCGGTACAAAAGCCGGCTTATTATATTTCGGGTAAAACACGGCTTAATTCCAAAATATCCGCGGCGTTGCTGACGGCTGCGGTTTTTGCGTTGCTGGCGGCGGCTTTGTTTTTCGCCGTGCTCGGCTTTACGACGGCAGCGGGCGGAATTATGCGGGAATTATCCGTAAGGTCGGGTGATATGGGGAAAATGCTTTCCTCCCTGCGAAATGATTTTGACGCGCTTTTTAAAAGGCTGCCCGATGAATTCGGCTCTGCCGCCGATACGCTGTGGAACGGCTTTTTAGCCCGTGCGGCTTCGGCAGCGGGCGGGGCGGTATCTTCCTTTGCGGGGGCTGTGGTAAGACGCGCGCCGTCCTTTTTGATCAGCTGCATTGTATCGGTGGCGGCGGGGTGCTACATCGCTGCCGATTTCAGGGGACTTTCAAAATTTGTCGGAGGGGTTATAGGTAAGAGGACATATGAAAACTGCGTTAAAATCAAAAATATTTTGGTCGGCAGCGTTTTTAAGCTTTTAAAGGGATATGCGTTTTTAATGCTTTTGACCTTTTCAGAGCTTTTTATCGGTTTTCTTGTTTTAAGGGTGAAATATGCGCTTTTGCTGGGCCTTTTGATTGCGATCATCGATATTCTGCCGGTTCTCGGTACCGGCACCGTGCTGATACCGTGGGGAATAGCCGAGCTGTTATTTGAAAATACCGCGCTCGGCATAGGGCTACTTGTGCTGTATGCGGTAATAACCGTTATAAGGAATTTTGCCGAGCCTAAAATAGTCGGCAGGCAAATGGGAATAAATCCGCTTTTTACCCTGCTTTCAATGTTTATAGGCATAAAGCTTTTGGGCTTTGCGGGCGTAATAATATTTCCCACGGCGCTTATAGTTACGGTTAAATATTACGGAGGGGACAATTAAGAGCGTGTCTGTTTTTCGACACGCGTAATCGGTTTGTCATTTGACACGCTCCGGCATACAATATAATATAATGTCTACTGAATAATTGCATTAGCAAATGCAATTATATAAAATCGA
>URNB01000076.1 GCA_900549055.1 uncultured Oscillospiraceae bacterium | reverse complement strand
GATTTTATATAATTGCATTTGCTAATGCAATTATTCAGTAGACATTATTTAAAAACTGTTGGGCGCACCCTGCGCAGGGGAAACGCAGGGCGGGGAAGCTCAACAAATTTTTAACTGCCTGCAGCGCTCGGCGGCGGACGCCGCCTTCGGAATACGGACTCTGTATTCAATGTATTTATCATTTTCATACTTTTTGGAAACGGCTTCTATGCCGGAGCTGTGCAGTGTGGTCACAAGCTTTGCAAGACTGTTTGCAAACAGCCTTGCATCGCCTATAGCGGCCTTTCTGATCGGCTCCTCGGACGCTTCGCACGGCTCGTCCTCGGGGTTCAAAAGATCGAATATGTATTCCTCCGTCTGTTTCAGAGTAAGCTCATCGGCAATTATGCGGTCAAGCGCCTCCTGCCGCCTTTCCTCCGGCAGCCGCAAAAGCGCGCGCGCATAGCGTTCGGAAAGTCCGGAGGATATTATTCTGCTCTGAACACCGTCGGACAGCCTTAAAAGTCTCAGCTTGTTTGAAAGGGTGGATTGAGCGATTCCGAGCCTTGCCGCCGCTTCGGATTGGGAAAGCCCGTATTCGGTTATCAAACGGTTTATGCTTTCCGCCTCCTCAAAGGCGTTTAATCGGCTCCGCTGTAAATTTTCGGTCACCGCATAAAGCGCGGCGGTCTCCTCATCGGTTTTATGCACTATGCACGGCACGCGCCGGAGTCCCGCGCGCAGTGCGGCACGCAGCCGCCTTTCGCCGGTTATAAGTGCATATCCGCCGCCCTGAAGCCTCCTTACCGCCAGCGGCTCTATTATTCCGCTTGCCTGAATACTGTCGGTCAAAAGCTTCAGCTCATATTCGTCAAATTCGCGCCGTGGCACCGCGGATGACGGCTTTATATCCTTCGGCCGCAGCATTATAAGCTTTTTATCGGATAGGGTGTACATCAAATTCCTCCTTTGCCCTTTCTGCTTCCCATTGTAAATACATTTTTTCGGTTTGTAAAGAAAAACAGGTCGGGAAAAAACGCCTCTTTACAACAAAAAAAGCCGCATTAAAGCGGCTTTTTTGAAATATCGGAGGGCTTGCGGGGGTATTTTGTCGGGGTTTGCGATATCTTTTTTGAAATAACAAAGGCTCTTTGCTCATTTCCGGTGAGAGTTTCGCATATAATAGTGGGTTCCGCAGCGCCTAAAATGCCGGCGGCTTTAAGGCTTAAAGCCTTTTCCTCCGCGGCGGAGGCGCCCTTCATAGCAATAAAGCTGCCTCCCTTTTTTACAAGCGGCAGGCAGTATTCCATAAGTACCGGAAGCGAGGCTACTGCGCGCGCACAGGCAATATCGTATTTTTCGCGGTGCGCGGGCGCCCTGCCCGCATCCTCTGCGCGCATATGCACCGTGGAAATGTCCTGAAGACCGAGCTGTGATATCACCTCGTTTAAAAATAAAAGGCGTTTGTTAAGACTGTCAAGAAGGGTTATTTTTAAATCGGGGCGTATAATCTTAAGCACCATTCCGGGGAAGCCCGCTCCTGTGCCCACATCGATTATTTCGGCATTTTTATCAGGTGTTACAGCCTTGAAAAACAGAATGCAGTCGTAAAAATGCTTGTAAAGCACGTCCTCGGGCGCTGTTATTGCGGTGAGATTTATTTTCTCGTTCCATTCAAGCAGCAGATTGCCGTATAGATTAAGGCGTTCTGTAATCTCTCTGTCGATTTTTACACCGAATTCGGCGCAGCGGTCGGTTATTTTTTCAATATGAAAGTCGGTCATTTTTATAAAGCTCCCTCGGGTAAATACGCCTCGAGCCGATAGATCGGCTGACCGAGGGCGGCAAATTTATGCTCGTATTCCGTTTCTATATTTCCTTCAAAGCCGCTTGCGTGCAGATCGAGCGAAATGTTTTTGAGCGCAAAGCCCGCGGCGGTAAGCTCCTCAAGCGAAAATTCAAAGAAATGCATATTGTCGGTCTTCTGGTGAATTTCGGCACGAGGCTTCATAAGCGATTTGTAGATCGATAAAAACCGACGGTGGGTAAGGCGGTGGGCGGCATACTTGTTTTTCGGAAACGGGCAGCTGAAATTAAGAAAAATGCGTTCTATGCTGTGCTGTGCGATATACTTCGGCAGATATTCCGCCGCGCACTTTATAAAATAGAGGTTATTAACTCCGGCTTTTTTTGCCGCCTCGCACGCCGCGACTATAACATTCGCGTCCTTTTCAACGGCGATAATATCGGCTTCGGGATTTCTTTTTGCAAATTCCACCGCAAAGCCGCCCTTACCGCAGCCTATTTCGAGAATGTGCGGCGCGGTTCTGCCGAAGAGCTTATCAAAATCGATATATTCGGGATTGCTTGCCGCATTATTGAAGTTTCTGTCCTCAAGTTCGCTTATAAAAAGCAGCTCTGAAATATTCTCAAGCCTTTCCTCCAGGTGTTTTTTCTTGCGCATTCTCATTTTTGTTCACCTGCCGAAGTATTTTTAAGCGAAAAATGGGCAAGGGTAAACGCCGCGGTAAAAAGACCGTATACCAAAAGTGAAATGTTGGATATGTTAGAGGTGTGGCGGTAAGCCCCTCCGTTTGAGAGGTTGAATATAATGTGCGGTACAGACTGCGTAAGGCAGAGCAGCACCGAGGCAAAGCCCGATGCCTGCAGCTTTCTGAAATTGTATTCGCGGTCGATTCCGTTATAAAGCTTTCCGAAGCACAGGAAGAAGAACAGCAGCGTGCAGTATGCCGCGAGCATGAGAATATTATCGGTTATAAGCGCGAGCGAGGAAACCGAGGTGAAAACGCATATCACCTTGATTATAAAATAAAAAACCGGTATTACCGCGGAAATCGGCGGCAGCGTGAAATCGGAAATCAGGCTTATGCCGTAAGCAACGAAAAAGGCGGCGGCGGCAAGCCCCATAAGCATTAAAAGTGAGGACTGCCAACGCATTACCGTACCGGCAAAGGATTCCGAAAATATTTCAATTGCGGTAACGGCTGCGGTGATAAAGGAAAAAACCGCCGTCACAAGGTTTTTTTTCGGCGGATTCTCGGGATTTCTGTGCGAGGTTAAGCAGAGCACCGCCACAGCCGCGCAGCCGAGGGCAATCAGAACCAAAAGGCAGCGCCCCGCGTCCTCATATTCCGATTTGAAAAAGCCGGTTTTTACATCCACCGTGAAAAAAAGCTGCAAAAAGCGCATCAGCACAACGGCGGGCAGCACAATTGAGGAAAACAGAAGGATTTTTTCGTATTTCATCGGTCACACTCCGTAAACAGACATTTATTGCTTAATATTATCATATTTTAAAATAGGATACGGTATAATTTTACCGCTGCCGTGGCTAAATGTCAATAAAATTATGGGAATATGAGGATCGCTATGAAAAAAATACTGTGCTCGGGGTTTTTGATATTATCCGCTATGTTTATTTTTCCGCTTTGCGGGATAAAGACCGTCGGTGGAAAAAGCACGGCTGCCGCTGCCGTGAGGCTTTTTAATGCAAAAACGGACAACCGCGAAAAGAACGATACCTTCCGCGTATGTGATATGCAGACCGATACCGTGAGCGTCATGACGGCGGACGAATATATATTCGGGGTGCTTGCCGCCGAAATGCCCGCGCTTTATGAGAACGAGGCGCTCAAGGCGCAGGCGGTAGCAGCCTACACGCTGGCATGCCGCCGCAGAGCCGATAATAAGGATAAAAGCTACGATATTACAACCGATTATACGGTGGATCAAAGCTACATAACAAGGTCCGAGGCGAAAAAGCGATGGGGAGATAAATATGACGAATACTCAAAAAAGCTCGAGAAAGCCGTCGGTGATGTTAAAAATCTTGCTGTTACTTATAACGGCGAGCCGATAACTGCGGTCTATCATGCGATATCGTCGGGAAAAACAGAGGACAGCCGCGATATATGGGGCGGCGAGCTTCCGTATTTAAAGGCGGTTTCAAGCCCGGGGGATAAGCTTTCACCCGATTACGCAAGCGAGGTAAGCGTCTCTGCAGAGGAGCTCAAAAGAAAATTGGGGAGCGAGTGCACCTTATCGGGCGACCCCGCCGCATACTTCGGCGAGCCCGAGCGCACCGACTCCGGCTCTGTTTTAACGGTGTCGGTATGCGGCAATGAGATAACAGGCAGCAAAATACGCAGTATTTTCAATCTGCGGTCGCTTAATTTCAGCGTTAAGTATGCGGATGGAAATTTTGTGTTTACGGTGCTTGGCTACGGTCACGGTGTGGGTATGAGCCAGTACGGCGCGAATTATATGGCAAAGCAGGGCAGCGATTTTAAGGAGATACTCACATATTATTATACGGATTGTAAGGTCGAAAGGCTGTAAAGCATGCGCCGCGGCATATAATCGGTCACGAAAATGCGTCTTTTTGAAAAAAACTATTGACAAAAGGTATGCTTTGGTGTGATAATAATAAAGGTTATATTTTAACCTATTACACTTATCGGTGATACTAATGCGAATTATAACAGGAACGGCAAGGGGAAGAAGGCTTGCCGCCCCGGAGGGACGCGATGTGCGCCCTACCCCCGAACGCGTTAAGGAAGGTATTTTCAGCGCGCTGCAGTTTGATATTGAGGGCAGGCGCGTGCTCGACCTTTTTGCGGGCTCGGGTCAGTTAGGGCTTGAGGCGCTCAGCCGCGGTGCGGAAGGCTGCACATTTGTTGATGCGTCGGAAGAGTCCTTAAATCTGGTGCGGAAAAATATTGAAAGCACCGCTTTTTCGGATAAAGCAAAGGCAGTGCGCTCGGATTATGCGGCGTTTGCCGCCGCCTGCCGCGATACATTTGATATTGTCTTTCTCGACCCGCCGTATTCGGCAGGGCTTTTAATGCCGGCGGTTAAAGCCGTTTTGCCGCTTATGAGCGATTACGGCGTCATAGTCTGCGAGCATCCGCCCGAGGTAAAGTTGGATGAAGAAATCGGCGGGTTTAAAATTGCCAAAGTCTACCGCTACGGCAAGGTGCTTGTAACCCTTTACCGAAAGGAGGCGGGCGTATGAATGAGAGGATTGCGGTTTGTCCCGGCAGCTTTGACCCGGTAACCTACGGCCATCTTGATATTATAACCCGTGCCGCCAAAATGTTTGATAAGCTTATAGTCGTGGTGGCATCCAACGGTGCAAAGCATTGCTCCTTTACCCCTGAAGAGCGCGTGAATATGATAAAAAAGTGTATTCCCGACCTTCAAAATGTTGAGGTTGAGCATTATGACGGCCTGCTTGCCGATTATGCCGCAAGCAAAAATGCCAATGCGATAATTAAGGGTCTTCGCGCAATGTCTGATTTTGAATACGAATTTCAGATGGCGCTTACCAATAAAAAGCTGAATCCGCAGGTTGAAACTCTGTTTTTAACAACGGCTACGCAGAATATGTATTTAAGCTCAAGCATGGTGAAGCAGATTGCCGGCATGGGCGGAGATATATCAAGCTTTGTTCCCGAGGTTATAAGGGCGGATATAATGAACAGGATTTTTATTAAAAAGGATACTACGGAGGAATAAAAAATGACACTTGATGAATTACTTGAACAGTTTGACGAGGTGCTGGACAGCGGAATCAAGATCCCCGGCAAAAAAACCGTGGTAGATATTGAAAAGCTCCGCGCGGTGGTTGACGATATCCGCCTTAATATTCCGGCAGAAATTAAGCAGGCAAAGGGCATTGTTGCCGACCGCGCCGATATTATTACCAATGCAAAGCGCGAGGCGGACGGCATTATCCGTAATGCAGAGGAGCGCGCAAAGGCTATGACTGCGCAGGAGGAAATTGTAAAGCTGGCGCAGCAGAAGGCGGCTGAAATAATTGCCACATCGCAGCAGAAGAGCCGCGAAATGCGCAAGGCCGCGCAGGATTTTGTGGATGATATTATGCGCCGCGCCGATGAAGGTCTTACCGCTAATTTAGGCGAGGTAAGAAAGACCCGCGCCGCATTAAAGCAGCAGATTCCTTCGGCAAAGGAGAATTAAGTTAATAAAAACACTTTAAAAGCTAAGACGGAGACCGCGGTTTTTAAAAAAGCGTTTTTAAGCGACTCGGGGGCGGTGCAAGCCCGGGAAATGCGTAAGACCGGTATCACTCCAGAGCTGACGGCTGAAATTTTTCAAAGTAAGCCGCTCCGGTATTCCGCCGTTAGGGGGAACGCAGATTTTCTGTCTGCCGTAATGGGTGGTTTGAAGTTTTTTGGACTTCGTCCTGTTATGGGTCGAAGTCTTTTTATTTTGAAAGGAGAAAAAACAGTGTACAAGAGCATATCCCCGAACCTCAACTTCGTGGAGGAAGAAAAAAAGGTTGAAAAATTTTGGGAAGACGAAAATATATTTGAAAAGAGCATAGCCGAGCGCGAGGGTGATAAACCCTATGTGTTCTATGACGGCCCGCCTACCGCAAACGGCAAGCCGCATATAGGTCATGTGCTTACCCGTGTTATAAAGGATATGATTCCGCGCTACCGCACCATGAAGGGCTATATGGTTCCGAGAAAGGCAGGGTGGGATACCCACGGTCTGCCTGTGGAGCTTGAGGTTGAAAAGCTTTTGGGGCTTGACGGCAAGGAGCAGATAGAGCAGTACGGTCTTGAACCCTTTATCGAGCACTGCAAGGAAAGCGTTTGGAAATACAAGGGTATGTGGGAGGATTTCTCAAAAACCGTCGGGTTTTGGGCGGATATGGAGCACCCCTATGTTACTTATGACAATAACTTTATTGAGTCGGAATGGTGGGCGCTTAAAAAGATCTACGAAAAGGGTCTTTTATATAAGGGCTTTAAAATCGTGCCTTATTGCCCCCGCTGCGGCACTCCGCTTTCCTCGCACGAGGTAGCGCAGGGCTATAAAAATGTTAAGGAACGCAGCGCGGTAGTCCGCTTTAAGGTTGCGGGCGAGGACGCATATTTCCTTGCATGGACCACCACACCGTGGACGCTGCCCTCAAACGTGGCGCTTTGCCTAAACCCCGAAGAAACCTACTGCAAGGTAAAAGCGGCAGACGGCTATACCTACTATATGGCAAAGGCACTGCTTGATAAGGTGCTGGGCAAGCTTGCGACCGAAGATAAGCCCGCTTATGAGATTATTGAAGAATACAAGGGCAGCGAGCTTGAATATAAAGAATATGAGCCGCTTTTTGACTTTGTAAAGCCTGTTTGTGAAAAGCAGAATAAAAAGGGTCATTATATTACCTGCGACACCTACGTTACCATGACCGACGGTACCGGCATAGTTCATATAGCGCCTGCGTTCGGTGAGGACGACGCAAAGGTGGGCAGGCGCTACGATCTGCCGTTTGTTCAGTTTGTTGACGGTAAGGGAAATCTTACCGAGGAGACCCCGTATGCGGGCATATTCGTAAAGAAAGCCGATCCGCTTGTTTTAAAGGATCTGGACGAAAAGGGACTCCTTTTCGACGCGCCGAAGTTCGAGCACGATTACCCCTATTGCTGGCGCTGCGACACCCCGCTTATCTACTATGCGCGCGAATCGTGGTTTATAAAAATGACCGATGTACGCGACGATCTTATCCGCAATAACGACACCATCAACTGGATACCCGAAAGCATAGGCAAGGGGCGTTTCGGTGATTGGCTTAAAAATGTTCAGGACTGGGGCATTTCCCGCAACCGCTATTGGGGTACTCCGCTTAATATCTGGCAGTGCGAGTGCGGGCATATGCACTCTGTAGGCAGTATTGCGGAATTAAAGGAAATGTCGGATAACTGCCCCGATAATATTGAGCTGCACCGCCCGTATATCGACGCGGTGACCATAAAGTGCCCCCACTGCGGCAAGCAGATGCACAGAGTGCCCGAGGTTATAGACTGCTGGTTCGATTCGGGCTCAATGCCGTTTGCGCAGCACCATTATCCCTTTGAAAACAAGGAGCTGTTTGAATCGCAGTTCCCGGCGGACTTTATTTCCGAGGCGGTTGACCAGACTCGCGGCTGGTTCTATTCGCTGCTTGCAATTTCCACCCTTATTTTCAACAAAGCGCCCTATAAAAACGTTATAGTTTTGGGTCATGTACAGGATGAAAACGGGCAGAAGATGAGCAAATCAAAGGGCAATGCGGTTGACCCGTTTGAGGCGCTTGAAAAATTCGGTGCGGACGCTATTCGTTGGTACTTCTACACCAACTCCGCCCCGTGGCTGCCCAACCGTTTCCACGATAAGGCGGTGACAGAGGGTCAGCGCAAGTTTATGGGCACCCTTTGGAACACCTACGCCTTCTATGTGCTTTATGCCAATATAGACGAATTTGACCCCACAAAGTATTCTCTTGAAAACTGCAAGCTCACCGTTATGGATAAGTGGCTTTTATCAAAGCTCAACTCAATGGTAAAGGCGGTTGACGAAAACCTGAATAACTACCGCATACCCGAAGCGGCAAGAGCCTTGCAGGAATTTACGGATGATATGAGTAACTGGTATGTCCGCCGCGGCAGAGAAAGATATTGGGTTCAGGGCTTGCCCGAAGACAAAATTGCGGCGTATATGACCCTTTACACCGCACTTGTTACTACCGCTAAGGCGGCGGCGCCCATGATTCCGTTTATGACCGAAAGCATTTATCAGAACCTTGTTCGCAGCGTGGATAAATCGGCACCCGAGAGCATACACCTCTGCGCTTTTCCGACCGTGGACGAAAAGGCGATAGATAAAGAGCTTGAGGATAAAATGGATAAGGTGCTCGAAATAGTTGTTTTGGGCAGAGCCGCCAGAAACGGCTCATCGCTTAAAAACCGCCAGCCCCTTGCTACTATGTATGTTAAGCTTGACGGAGAGCTCGACAGCTTTTATACCGATATTATCCGTGATGAGCTTAATATAAAGAACGTAAGCTTTACCGATAAGGTAGATGACTTTGTAACCTATCAGTTCAAGCCGCAGCTTAAAACCGTAGGTCCTAAGTTCGGCAAGCAGTTAAACGAGATAAGAACGGCGTTGTCAGAGCTTGACGGCACGGCGGCTAAAAAAGAGCTTGATAAAAACGGAAGGCTTGTTTTATCGCTGCCGTCGGGCGAAGTGACCCTTGAAACCGAAGACCTGCTGATAGAGGCTAAGCAAAAGGACGGTTTCTATACCGTAAGCGACCGCGGAATCACCGTCGCAATTGATACCACCCTTACAAAGGAGCTTATTGAAGAGGGCTTTGTGCGCGAGCTGATAAGCAAAATTCAGACCATGCGCAAAGAGGCGGGCTTTAATGTTACCGACCATATTAAGGTGACCGTGTCCGGCAGTGAAATGGTGACCGATATTGCCGTTTTGAAGAAAGCGGACATCGCCGGAGATACGCTTGCGGACTCGGTTGAGTCGGCTGACGCCGCAGGCTACACCAAGGATTGGGATATTAACGGCGAAAAGGTAACAATCGGCGTAGAAAAGGTATAAACCGAAAGGAGTACCCCAAAATGAATGACGAAATTTACAGTGACGGGGGCTTTGAGGATATAAGCTCCTCAACAGTACCCAGAACAAAAAGCAGCCTAAAGGCAGTGACCGAAAATTACGGAAACGGAGTTTTCAAGCACCTCGATAAAATAATCAAGGCGATATCCTTTATAGTGGCGCTTATGATACTTTTGGTTTTTGCTGCGGTTGCCGCCGTGCTTATTATGCTCGATAAGATTTTTGCCGTTGTGGCGGTCGGGGTATTTATTGTGGGCATTGTGCTCTCGATAATAATTCTTTTCCTGATCTACGCCGTGGGGCACCTCATCTCGCAGAATAATGAGATAATAAAAAGATTATAAAAAAGGCTCCCCTGTGTAAGGGGAGCTGGCAGCCGAACGGCTGACTGAGGGGTTGTCAAGGGCTGAATACCCTTCAGTCACTAACGTGACAGCCGCTGACGGCGGCTGTCT
>URNB01000075.1 GCA_900549055.1 uncultured Oscillospiraceae bacterium | reverse complement strand
CAACAGCTGAAAAACGATGCAGAAACCTTGGCTTTTCTTGACTGCTTTTAATGAGTTTAAGCTTTTCGGCAGCCTCTTCCAGGCTCATATCTCCCGAAATATAGCCTGACAACTCCTTGTGACCTATCGCCTGATACGCCCCGCCCGCAGTATTTCGGAGCGCTGCTCTCGCTTCCTCTGCCAGCCCTGACTGCAGCATTTTATCAACCCTGCGGTTAATTCTGTCATAAAGCTTTTCGCGGTCGCGGTAGGTAATTTCTATTATGCAGGGATCAATAAGGGCATCCCCCTGCTTGGAAAGCTTATTCTGCTCGGTTACGGTCTTTCCCGTAAGCCTGTAAACCTCAAATGCGCGGATTATCCGCTTTTTATCGTTTGAATGAAGTCTCGCGGCAGTCTCGGGATCGATTTCTTTAAGCTCCTTAAGCATTTGCTCTGCGCCTATATCTTCAAATCTTTCCTCCAGCTCGCGCCGCAGTTTACCGTCGTTTTTTTCCTCGATATAGCTTATATTATCCGCCAAAGAATTAATGTAAAGCCCCGTTCCGCCCGCCACGATCGGCAGCTTGCCGCGGCGCGCGATGTCCTTTACATACGCGCGTGCTTTTTCAACATATTCTGCGACCGAAAAGCTGTCATCGGGCTTTAAAAATTCAAGCATATAATGCGGTATTCCCTGCATTTCCTCCGTATCGGGCGCAGCAGAGGCTATGTGAATGCCCTTGTAAATCTGCATTGAATCTGCGGAAACAATTTCGCCGTCAAATCTTTTGGCAAGCTTAATTGCAAGCTCTGTTTTTCCGGACGCCGTGGCTCCCGCCACAAAAACAGTTTTGATTTTACTCATTGTATTCGTCCGAACTGCTTTTCCAGCTCCCGCCGCTTTATTTCAAAAGCAACCGGACGGCCGTGCGGACAGTACATAACATCGTCGGAATAAAGCACCCTTTCTGCTAATTTTTGCATTTCGAGCGGGCTTGTTCTGCTTCCCGCCTTGATTGCCGCCTTGCAGGCAACCGTGTGGTACATATCATCAAGCCTCTCTGAGTCGGGTGCTTTACCCTTTGAAAGCTTCCCGGCAAGCTCGCTTATAACCGAGGGGATATCCTCTCTTGTAAGGCTTGCCGGAACGGCGGAGACCCTGACCGACGAATTGCCGAAATCCTCAACCTCAAAGCCGGCTTTTTCAAGCGCCTCGGTGTTTGAAATTGCGGCGTTATACTCATCTCCCGTTAGCGCAACAATAACGGCGGTAAGAAGCGTCTGCGTTTCGGTCTTCTGCTCCTTTTTAAGCCTGTTGAATAGTATCCGCTCGTGCGCCGCGTGCTTGTCTATCATAAACACGCTTTCTCCCATTTGGACGATAATATAGGTCAAAAACGCCTCGCCTATTAAGGTTATCGGCGGTCTTTCGTCCTCAACATCTCGCATTATGTCAACCGAAACTGTTCTTTGCGGCTGCGATGCCTCCTCTGCCATAGAGGGCGGATTGATTATTCTTTCCGGGATGTAAACGGTATTATTTGTTTTAGAAACATTATAATTCGCATCCCGCAGTACCGTTTTTTCCTGCGGCTTATACGCATTATGTAAACTCGGCCTGTTCTTGTATATTTCTTCGGCGACAGTCGGCTTCATAATCGGCTGCTGTTTGTATTCGGCGGTCGTCATCCGTTCAAACGGGTTGAAAACAGGCTCGTGCAGCTTGACCTCGGGGCGCGTGTCCCCTCTTGCAAGCGCGTTTTTAACCGATGAATATACCGCGTCGAAAATTCGGCGCTCATCGGAAAAGCGCACCTCTGTTTTCGCGGGGTGCACATTAACATCCACCGTGTTGAGAGGTACGGTCAGATAAAGCACAAAGCCCGGGAATTTGCCCACCATTGCGCTGTTTTTGTAAGCCTGCTCAACCGCCGCAGTCACTGTGCCTGAGCGGACAAGTCTGCCGTTTAAAAACACAAATTGATAGTTTCTTGTAGGTCTGCAGGAAACCGGCTTGCAGGTAAGGCCGCTGACCTCGATTCCGCCGGCGCCGCCGTCCGCCTCCACAAGCGTTCCGGCAAATTCCCTGCCTAAAACGCTGTAAACCGCAGTGTTTATCTTACCGTCGCCCGGGGTCATAAGCGATTGCTTGCCGTCCCTTATCAGCTTAAAGGCAATTTCGGGGTGGGAAAGCGCTATTCTCTCAACAACCGCCGCTGCGGCATTCGCCTCGGAAACATCCTTTTTGAGAAATTTCATGCGTGCGGGCGTGTTGAAGAAAATATCGCGGATAACTATGGTAGTGCCGTCGGGGCAGCCCGCCTCCTCGCAAAGCTTTTCAACCCCGCCCTCAATCTCATAGTGCGTGCCGAAAGCCGCATCCCTCGGCTTTGTGAACATTTCCACCCTTGCGACCGACGAGACCGCCGCAAGCGCTTCGCCGCGAAAGCCCAAAGTACCTATTGCGTTTAAGTCGCCGCTGTTTTTGATTTTGCTCGTGGCATGGCGCAAAAACGCCGTGGGAACATCGTTTTTTTCTATTCCGCAGCCGTTATCTGTTATGCGCATATATGTAATACCGCCGTGCTGAATTTCAACCGTTATATTATCCGCTCCCGCGTCAATTGAATTTTCAACAAGCTCTTTAATTACCGAAGCGGGGCGTTCCACAACCTCGCCTGCCGCTATAAGCTCGGATATTTCCTTCGGCAATACTTTGATTTCCGGCATTTTTGCACCTCTCTTATTTATTATACGGATTTTGCCTTTGTCACCATTTCAAAAAGCGTCTGCATAGCCTCAATCGGAGTCAGCGTATTGACATCGACCGTCTGCAGCTCGTGCAGAATATCCTGCGCGCCCTGCATTTCAAGCGGCAGCTGCATATCGGGATTTTCCACGGTGCGGTAGGTGACCACGCCCTCCTCCTCGGTCTTTTTGAGTATCTGCTTAGCTCTTCGGATGACCGATTCGGGTATCCCGCTGAGCTTTGCGACCTCAATACCGTAGCTGCCGTCCGCTTCGCCGGGGATTATGCGGCGCAAAAAGGTTATATCGTCGCCGCGCTTTTTAACCGCGACATTATAATTTTTAACGCCCTGCAGCTCATTTTCCATTGAGGTAAGCTCATGGTAGTGGGTCGAGAAAAGCGCCTTTGCGCCGAGGGTCTTTTTATCGGCGACATATTCGAGAACTGCCCGCGCTATTGACATTCCGTCAAAGGTCGAGGTTCCTCTGCCTATCTCGTCAAGTATTAAAAGACTGTGCTTTGTGGCGTTTTTAAGTATTTCCGCAACCTCGCTCATCTCCACCATAAAGGTTGACTGCCCCGCCGCCAAATCATCCGACGCGCCGACGCGGGTGAAAATAGCGTCGCAAAGACCTATTTCCGCCGATTCCGCGGGAACAAAGCTGCCCATTTGCGCCATCAGCACAATTATGGCAGTCTGCCGCATATAGGTGGATTTACCCGCCATGTTAGGTCCTGTTATTATGGCGCAGCGGTTATCCTTCATATTAAGAAATGTGTCGTTCGCAACAAACGGAGTATTTATTACCTGCTCGACCACAGGATGCCTGCCTGCCTTTATTGCAATGCTGCCGCCGTTGTTTACAAGCGGTCGGCAGTAGCGGTTGCCGACTGCGACCTCCGCCAAAGAGCAAAGAGTGTCAAGCGTTGCAAGCGCGGACGCCGTTGCCTGAAATCTTTTAAGCTCCGCGGCGACCCTGTCGCGTATGCCGTCAAACAGCTCGAATTCAAGCTGTTCTATCCTGTCCTTCGCGCTTAATACCCTGCGCTCAATTTCCTTAAGCTCCTCGGTAATAAAGCGCTCGCAGTTTGTAAGGGTCTGCTTTCTTATGTAATCCGGCGGAACCTTATCAAGGAACGAGTTTGTAACCTCAATGTAGTAGCCGAAGACCTTATTGAAGCGCACCTTGAGATTTTTGATTCCCGTGCGCTCCTTTTCACGGTTTTCAATATCGGTCAGAAAATTGTTGCCGCTTGACATATCGCCGCGGATAATATCTACCTCTTCATTGTAGCCGCCCTTTATTATGCCGCCCTCCCTGACAGATACGGGTGAATCGGGATCTATGGCTTCGTCAATGAGCGATACCGTCTCTTCAACCGTGTCAATGCCGTCGTGAATTTCCTTGAGCATTCGGCACTTTGCGGATGAAAGCAGATTTTTAATTGCCGGGAAGCGGTGTGCGGTGGCGGCTATTGCCAGTAAGTCGCGCGCCGAGGCGGTTTTGTAAACCACCTTGGTCATTATTCTTTCAATATCCCTGACAGATGAGAGATAATCGGATATCTCCGCGCGCAGTATCGTATTTCCGCAAAGCTCCTCAACGGCGTTCTGCCTTAAGGATATTTCGGCGATATTAAGCAGCGGCTTTTCGATCCAGCTTCTTATAAGGCGCTTGCCCATTGCGGTTTTGGTGCGGTCAAGCACCCACAAAAGCGAACCGCGCTTGGACTTTGTGCGCATGGTTTCGGTAAGCTCCAGATTGCGCAGCGCCGTCATGTCGAGCCGCATAAACTGGCTGTCGGTATAAACATCGATTTTATTTACCGAAATACTGCCCGTTCTGCCTGTTTCGTAAAGATAATCTATAACCGCGCCGAGCGCCGCCGCCTTTGAGGAAGCCTTATCTATTCCGCGCTCTTCAAGCTCGGATATACCGAAATGCTTCACAAAAAGCTCCTCTGTTTTTTGCGGCTCAAACGCCTCCTCTTTCCTTACGGTGATTCCCGCCTTGAAATTCTCCTGCAGAAAATCCCACAGAGCGGCGGATTTCGCCTTAAGGCTCTCCGCAACCAATATCTCGCGCGGCGCAAAGCGCAGAAGCTCATCCGATACGGCGGAATTGTAATTGCCTGCCGGGAAGCTTGTTAAATGGCACTCGCCGGTGGAGGCATCGGTAAAGCAAAGCCCCACTCCGTCTCCTGTCAGCGCAACGGCGGCAAGATAATTGTTTTTGCCCTCCTCGAGCATCATATCCTCAATCACAGTTCCGGGGGTTATAACCCTTATGATATCGCGGTCAACCAGCTTTTTCGCCGTTTTCGGATCTTCGGTCTGCTCGCATATCGCAACCTTATAGCCCTTCTGCACCAGCCTCGCAATATATGATTCGCAGCTGTGATACGGCACTCCGCACATCGGCGCGCGTTCTCCCATTCCGCAGTCCTTACCCGTCAGCGTCAGATCAAGCTCGTCCGACGCCTTCTTCGCGTCGTCAAAAAACATTTCGTAAAAATCGCCGACTCTGAAAAATAAAATACTGTCTTCATTTTGCGACTTGATTCTCAGATATTGCTTCATCATAGGAGAAAGCTCTGCCATTTTTACATCCTCTTTCATTCTGACTTTTTAAATTTAAAGCGCTTAATGGCAGCCGCCGCAGCTTGAGCAGCTTCCGGTGCAGCCGCTGTGAACATCGCAGGTGTCGGGATCTTCGCCGTCTACGCATTTGGAAATTATTGTGTTTATCTCGTTCATCATGGTATCTAAGTCAGCCTTTGCGGTGTTGTACTCCACCATTGAGGGAGAGGACATTATCTCACTGTAAATTCCGCGCAGCTTTTCGTTAAGCTCCTTGATTTTGTCATCGCTCTTGGTTTCGGAATTTGCTTCCCTGTCAAGCTCCATTCTCACAAGATTAAAATTACCTATCGCGTCCTGCAGCTCGCTGTTGTCGTCGTTTGCAAGGCGTGCCTTTGCATACCTTAAAAAGCGCGGGTCGCTCTGAATTGCCTTGCCTAAATTTCTTGCCTCTTTAATTACGTCCATTTTCAATTTTCCTTTCAAATATAATTTTTTTACAAATATCGGTTGAAGCCGCAAGCCCTACCGCCGCTAAAATAAGAAAAAGCGGTAAATACAAGAACAAATATCTTGCGCGACATTCAAACAACAGCAAAAATATGCTTTCCCCGAAAAGCGATAATGCAACCAGGGAAATTATTCCGCTATACGCCGAAGCTTTGCGAAAAGCAGAAAAACAAATACACAAAAGTGTAAAAAACCAAATAGTTTGCGCTAAAAACCGAAAAGCCTCGGGTTTGTTGAAATAAAAATTTCTTAATGCCGTCTTGACTCGCGAATCGCTGGGATAAACGGTTTTATAAAATCCTCCCTCTCTTGCCCATGTAAAGGTACCGTCATTATAATTGGAAAGATTTTTCTTTATAACTAACTTTGCAAAACCATTGAATCCCATTTTTTCAAGCCGTTCGCGAATTATTTTAATATTCGCTTCCTGCCGCGCTTTTTTATCCCCGATGTTTCTTGAATATTTAACATCGTCACTACTGTAAACGCCTTCTGTTTCGGAGTTTAAGCCCATCATTAAATAATGCGTAATTGTCATACTTTTTTCCGCCGGAAGCTTCTTCCGTGTGACTAATATATGCTTAACCGAAAAGGCGCTTGCCGCAGCTATTGCAACACAGCAAAGCATTGCAGCCACTTTTTTATATTCTGCCTTGTGCCCCGAAAGTAAATTTATAATTCCGAGTATAACCGCCGCAATGAAAATTATTAAAACAGTCGGTTTGAACAGATAGCCTATAAAGCAGGAAAATGAGAAAAACAAATATTTGTATACGCCTTTCAAAAACAATGCGCTGAAAATCGCCAAAGCCGCGAAAAGCATTGAATAGGTATCGGTGTAGGGTATTACAATCCACGGCGAAAACGCCCCGATGAGTATTCCCATAAATGCAGCGGCGAGTGTTACCGCTTTTTTATTTGTAATTTTGTAAATGCAGATTACCGCAAGAAAAATTCCCGCGCAAACCGCCAGGTTATTGGTGACAAGCACAAGCGCATAAGGGTGAGAAGGTATTACTTTAAAGCCTATCCTGTAAAGAACAACCAAAAAGTATGTTATAAATAAATTATTCGGGTATATTTCATAATAACTCGCCGGAAATTCAAATACCTTTCTCGCAGCCATATTATACGCAGTATCTGTTACAATTCCGACATCCCAGCCGGTATAGAAATAGATATTGTAAGAAAAGAAAAGCTGAATTATAAAAACAAACGAGAAAATCAGCGCAAGTAATAAGTAAAAGCCCCGCTCCGATACGCCCTTTCGTTTACCCGCAAACGAGCAAATCAAGGTTACTGCCGCAAACAGCAGCACCGCCGTGCCAAACGGCACAATGCTTGAAATACTCAATAAATTGGGCTTAAAGTATTGGTTAAACGAATTATTAAGAATAACATTAAGCAAAAGCGTACCTGCAACATACAACGAAAAAACAACCGTTATTATCTTAGGAATTTTCACAAGCACATTTTTTAAGCTCACAGCCACGGCAGTCTCCTATTCCTCTGTAATTATTTTCCCTTTAAAAACGCCGTCACATTCCTCAATGCGGACATTTATAAATTTGCCTATCATGCTCTCATCCCCCGGGAACTCCACTACCGCAGTGCCCTCGCTGTGACCCGACATATAACCGTCGACAGTGCCCTTTGCGTCGCAAAGCAGCCTGTGAGAAGTGCCTATAAGCTTTTGCTCGTTTTCAGCCGCTATTTCCTCCTGCGCCGCCAAAAGCTCGGCAAACCATTTGCCCTTTTCGGCACGGGTAACGGGGTCCTCCATAGCAGCGGCGGGTGTGCCCTCGCGCGGGGAATAAATAAAGGTGAAAAGCGATGAGAACTTTACCTCTCTTATAAGACTCACGGTATCGCAGAAATCCTCATAGGTTTCCCCCGGGAAGCCCACGATTATATCGCTCGTTAAAGAAAGTCCGGGAATTTGCTCCTTTGCGTAATTCACAAGCTCAAGGTATTTTTCCCTGTCATACCTGCGGTTCATACGCTTTAGTATTCTGTCGCTCCCGCTTTGAAACGGCAGGTGCAGATGACGGCTTACCTTTTCACAGTCGCGTATCGTATCAATAAGCTCATGGGTGCAGTCCTTCGGGTGCGAGGTCATAAAGCGTATTCTGAAATCCCCCGGCAGCGCGTTTATGCGACGCAGAAGCTCCGCAAAGCCGATACCGCAGTCAAGTCCCTTGCCGTAGGAATTTACATTTTGCCCCAAAAGGGTTATTTCCCTGTACCCCGCGGCAATCATTTCTTCCGCCTCGGCAATTATCGCCTCCGGCTGCCGCGAGCGCTCGCGCCCCCTTACATATGGCACTATGCAGTAGGTGCAGAAATTATCGCAGCCGTACATTATAGGCAGCCAACCCTTGAAGGTACCGTCCCTTTTTATAGGAACGCCCTCTGGTATTTCCTCGTTTAAAAGCTCAAGCTCGAATATTCTGCCCGAGCCCGAAAGCCGTTTGTAGATAAATTCAGGCAGCCTGTGCTGAACCTGCGTGCCGAGCACCATATCCACATACGGATAACTGCGCTTTATTTTATCCGCCACACTCTGCCTTTGCGCCATACAGCCGCAAACCGCCACAATTATATTCGGATTCTGCTTTTTAAGCGCCTTTGTAACGCCTATATTGCCGTACACCCTGTCCTCCGCGTGCTCGCGCACGGCGCAGGTGTTGAAAATTATAAATTGAGCCTCGTTTATATCATCGGTAAGCCCGTAGCCCATTTCCGAAAGCTCACCCTTCAGCCTTTCGGAGTCACTCACATTCTGCTGACAGCCGAAGGTGACAACGCAGGCAAGCGGAGTTTTACCGTATATCTTATAAGCCAGTTTTTTAACCCTCTCGGCGTATGCGGTCTGCTCGCCCGAAGAAATTGCGGATTTTAAAAGCACGCCATATCCTCCCACTTTAGGAATATCACTTTATTATACAACACGGCGGGCACTTTTTCAAGTACCCGCCGCGCTATATTTTATTAATTTATCAAATATATCGTTTAACAGCCAAACAGATTTTATTTGCAAAATTCCTTAACCGCGTTTTTCATTTCGTCCCACTGTTCTTCCATTTCGGAAACGAGTTTCAGCTGTGTGCGGCAGCGCACAAGGTTGTGCTCGGGGTATGCCGTTCTGAAATATGTGTCCCCTTCGAGGTAATCTGTCAAAAAGCGCATTCCGCATTCAATCGTCATCATTTTGGCGCCCTCGGGCAGCAGCATTATTTCTTCATTTTTAAGCATTCCGCCGCAGCCGTCAAGGTAGCCCGCCGCATATGTCTTAAACTTTTCAAGGCTGAAATGAACCTTTGAAAGATCCTTTTCGTCCTCTGCCGCGGTGCTTGCCCCAAAGCGTATGGAATCACCGAAATCCGTCACCGAATAGCCCGGCATTACCGTGTCCAGATCGATAACGCAAAGCGCGGTGCGCGTTACGCTGTCAAGCATAACATTGTTGCTCTTTGTATCGTTGTGGCTTACCCTGCGCGGCAGAAGCCCTGCCTTTTCATTGTCTATAAGCACAGGGTAAAAATCCCGGCGGGATTTTATAAATTCGATTTCCTCACGGACATTTGCAGCCCTGCCGAGCGCGTCCTTTGAAACCGCCGCGGTAAAATCCGCAAAGCGCTTGGGGGTATTGTGAAAATCGGGTATTGTTTCGTAAAGCTCGCCGACCGGGAAATCATCCAAAAATCTTTGAAATTTCCCGAACGCAACCGCGCACTGGTAAAAGTCCTCATTGCTCTCGGGCAGCTCAAGACAGATCGAATCCTCAATAAAATCGTACATACGCCAGCAGTTGCTATCGCCGTCTGTAAAATACGGCTTGTTATCCCGCGTTTTGACAAGGCTTAAGGTCTCGCGCTCGCCGCAGCCGTTTTTCCTTAAAAACGCAGTCACCTTTTCGATGTTGCTCATAAGCTTTTCGGGTTCTTTGAAGACATCGGTATTAACCGCCTGCAGTATATATCTCTTATTCCCGCTGCCTGTTTTGCAGACCACCAAATACGTATCGTTTATATGACCGTTGCCGTATGGCTCGCAGCTTATAAATTCCCCTGCGGTCTTAAAGCTTTCAACCGCGCGGAGTCTTTGCGCTTCAGTTTTTCTTTCCATAAAAAATCATAAAAACATATACCGCTTTTTCCTTTGCCTTTAATACACGGATGTCGTTGTTCGCCTCCACAAC
>URNB01000074.1 GCA_900549055.1 uncultured Oscillospiraceae bacterium | reverse complement strand
TCTTTATAAAGAGGGACACGCGGCGGCCCGTGTGTCCCTGCTTGTTTGTGTGGGGTGGAAGATGGGATTCGAACCCACGGTCTCCAGTGCCACAAACTGGCGCTTTAACCAACTAAGCTACATCCACCATAGCGCAATGACTATTATACCATAACTCGGCGGATTGTCAACAAAAACTTTTTAAAAATTAAAACTTTTTTAAAGCGAGAAATCCTCGGGCTTATAATTGTCCGAAATTTTAACACGCTCCGGAACACGCTTTAAGGGATCGTATTTATATTTCCTGCAGGAATCCCTAACCGATGTAACTCCGCGCTTTGAGCAAAGAATTTCGCCCGAAAAAAGCGATTCGCGCCCGTAAACACAATAGCTGCAGGCATGGGGCAAGTCCTTATTGAATATATCAGCCATAATAATCACCGAATGTTATTATACTATATCGTCAAGCAATTTTCCAGTGTTTTTTTTCGTGCCTACCGAGATTATGAAAATTATCACCATTGTAAGCATAGAAACAGAGAGAGCCGCACCGTCGCAGGTCGGAACGAAATTTGCCGCGGCAGCGGCTTGAACGGTTATTTTAAATATTTTCATAATCATCTGCAGCAGCAGAGCCGATAAAAGTCCGTGGAAAATTCTGCAAATCAGGAAAAGCAGCGGCCTGACTTTTATGAGCCTGCCGACGCTTAAAAGCTGACACCAAATGCCGATACATGCAAATCCGAGTAAAAATGCGGTGAGCGGCAGAGAACGGGTACCGGCGACCGCATTCGTCACTTCAAGCAGCAATGCAGCATATTTAAGATAAGGAAAGCGCAGGCTGTAATGCTTTATGTACGCGCCGACAGCCGAGAAAAAAATCACCCAGCCGCAAATGCTCAAAAGCGCACCGGAAGCGCCGGACACCGATGAAACAAAATTATCGGCCGCAGAGGGCGATTTTACGGAAACGGGTTTTCGGCTATCGTTTTTAATTATAAATGAAAATAAAAAGCACATTATTAAGGATGGCAACAGATGCGCGGCAAGCAGCGCAAAGCCTAACGCCCTCGATGAATACATACCCGCGCCGACAGCCGAAACGGCGAAGGCAGGCCCCGAATTTACGCAGTAGCAAAGCATAAGACCTGCCTTTTCGGCGGAGATGCGTTTTTCTCTTACTGCCTCGTTTAAAAGCTTTGCGCCTACGGGGTAGCCGCCTATAAGGCTTAAAATTACGGTAATAAATTCATCGGATGATAAATGAAACAGCTTTTGCGTAACATGAGAAACCCTTTTAAGACCCGAAAACGCGCCGCTGCCCATTATAAACATTGTGCATACGGTCATGGGGAAAAGCGAGGGGATAAGCACCCTGCCCGAAAGCAGAAGTCCCTGCGCCGCGCCTGAGGCGCAAAGCTCGGGCTTTATTATAATAAGAACGGCAAAGGAAAGCACCGCAATAACAGATATTATTTTCAATTTTCTCCCGCCTTTTTTAATACATTATATGCTTTTCGGAATTATAATAATTACGAAAACATAGTATGTTACGGGGAGTTGTGCTGATTGAGTAAGAAATTTAAGTTTAAATCGGAAAAGCCGCGGGAAAAGTGGAGAATTTTCGGCTGCGGTGATGAAATAGCGGCTGACGCGGTAAAGAATCCGCATTTAGAGCTTTTCGGAAACCGCGAGATAACCGTTGAGGGCTGTGTGGGCGTTTTGGAATACAGCGATACATATTTGAAGCTGCGCCTGCCGAGAGGCGCGCTTATTCTTTGCGGCGGCAGCTTTGATATAGTAACCTTTGAGGGCACGGCGATAACCGTCAGGGGGAGCATTTCCTCGCTTGAATTTTGCGTATAGGTGAATTAATATGCTTTTTATTTACAGATTTCGGCGCGGCTTTTTACGAATTGAAATACGCGGCGATATTGCGGAGGCGCTGCTTAATATCTGCGCGAAAAACGGAATACCGCTTTGGAGCATAAGGAGACGCGGAAGCGTTATCAGGAGCTTTATTTCGGTAAGCGATTTCAGGCGCTTACCCGCTCTTGTTGCGGGAAGCGGACTCAGGGTGCATATACTCGCAAGGTACGGTCTTCCGTTTTTTACGGAGCGATATAAGGAAAGACTCGGAATACCGGTGGGCGCGGCGCTGTTTTTTGCGTTTTTAAGCTTTATGTCGGGCTTTGTATGGTCGGTCGGAGTTGAAGGCAACAGCGCTATATCAAAGAATGAGCTTCTTGCCGAATGCAGAGACCTCGGCATTTATGAGGGCATGCGTAAAAGCGATATATCGCCCGCAGGCGCAAAGCTGCAATTACTGCTTCGGGATAACCGCCTTTCATGGTGCGCTTTTAATATCGAGGGCTGCTATTTAACGGTGGATGTGACCGAGGCAAAGAGGAAGGAGGAGGATAACAGCGTGCCGACGAATTTAAAGGCGGCGGCAGACGGCATTATCAAAAGAATAGATGTGACCTCCGGCAACTGTATTGTCAAGGTGGGGGATACGGTCGCAAAGGGGGATATATTGGTCTCCGGAATCGAGGAACGCGCGGACGGTACGAAATTTGTCCATTCGGCGGGCAGGGTGACCGCCGTAATCGAGCGGGAAATTACCGTGACCGCAAAATACAAACAGAAAACCGCCGTTTTAACGGGAAAGAAAAAAACCAAAAGGGTGCTTTCGGTGTTCGGATTAAAAATTCCGTTGTATTTAGGGAGTGAAAGCAAGCCGTACCGTGCAAGTACGCATAAAAAGGTGCTGAAGCTTTTCGGAAGGGAGCTGCCTGCAGCGCTTTATGAAAAGCGCTTTGAATTTACAGAGGAAACGGAAAAAAACTTCGATCGGACATCGCTCGAGGCAGAGCTTGAAAGGCTGTTTTCGGAGCAGGTGAAGTTAGAAATTTCGGGCGATTTTTCAGTCAAAAATCGTGAAATTGACGAAAATAAGGGCGGTTTAAGGCTGAAAACGGCTGTTTTGGCGGAGGAAAACATTGCGACGCAGGATATTATGTTATTTAATACTGGAAATTCATAGAAAATGTGTTATAATAATATAAAAAAGGAATAAGGAGACGCGGTATTTGTTCGAGCAAACGGTTGATATCGAACGCATCGAGCAGATTATAAATCTGTTCGGTAATTTCGATGAGAACATTAAACGCATAGAAAAGAAATACAGGGTGAGCATCACCTCGCACGGCAGCCAGATTCGGGTTCGCGGAGATGTTACGGATGTTATGAACGCGGTAAGAACCATAGAGGGGCTGCTTGTTATGATAAACAAGGGCGAGCAGATAACCGATCAGAGCATCGATTATGTTTCGGGACTTGTTGAGGACGGCGAGGATGACCGCATAACCGCCGTGACCGACGCGGACTGTATTTGCATCACCTCAAAGGGCAGACCCGTAAAGCCGAAGACCATAGGTCAGCGGCAATACGCCGAGGCAATCAAGAAAAATACGATTACGATCGGCGTAGGCCCTGCGGGAACGGGAAAGACCTATCTTGCGGTGGCATCGGCAGTAAGCGCCTTCAGGGCAAAAACCGTGAATCGAATTATTCTTACCCGTCCCGCGGTCGAGGCGGGGGAAAAGCTCGGCTTTCTGCCGGGGGATCTGCAGCAAAAGGTCGACCCGTATTTAAGACCTCTTTACGACGCGCTTTTCGATATGCTGGGGGCGGAAAATTTCCAGAAGTGTCAGGAACGCGGTGATATTGAGGTTGCGCCTTTAGCATATATGCGCGGACGAACGCTTGATGACAGCTTTATTATTTTGGATGAAGCGCAAAATACCACAAACGAGCAAATGAAAATGTTCTTAACCCGCCTCGGCTTCAACTCAAAGGCGGTGGTCACGGGGGATATTACCCAGATCGACCTGCCCGACGGCAAGCGCTCAGGGCTTAAGGACGCGGTAAGGGTGCTTAAAAGCGTCGACGATATTGCAATACATTACCTGACCGGCAGGGATGTTGTACGCCACAGACTGGTTCGGGAAATCATAAAAGCTTATGAAAGAAGTGCTGAAAAGAAATGAGTATTAAAGTAAACATTACGGATGAACAGAAAAAGGTAAAGCTCCCCACGGGTACGCGCCTGCTTATAAGAAAAGCATGTATCGCCACCCTTAAATTGGAGGGCTTCCCCGACTCTGCGGAAATCAATGTTACACTGGTTAATGATGATATGATAAAGGAGATGAACAAAAAGTTCAGGAATATCGATTCCTCAACCGATGTTCTTTCCTTCCCGCTCGGTGAAAACGGCGAGTATGACACAAATCCCGAAACCGGCGCAAAAATGCTCGGTGATATTGTGATTTCGGTTGAGCACGCTCTCTCTCAGGCAAATCTCTACGGTCACGGAATCGAGCGCGAGGTAGCCTTCCTCACCGTGCATTCAATGCTTCACCTTTTGGGCTACGACCATGAAAAGGGCGGGCTTGAGCGCACAATAATGCGCGAAAAAGAGGAGCAGGTGCTCGACGCCTTGGGACTCGCAATCAACAAAATCTGATTACATATTTAAGGAATTTATTTAATGAAGGAAAAATCGGCTTTTATAACAATTATAGGCAGACCGAATGTCGGCAAGTCCTCCCTTATGAACCGCATAATAGCGCAGAAGGTGGCAATAGTTTCGGACAAGCCCCAAACCACACGCACCAAAATATGCGGAATTTACACCAAGGGCGCCGACCAGCTTGTTTTTATTGATACTCCGGGCTTTCACAAGCCCAGAAATGAGCTTGATAAAAACATGAACAAAGCGGTGGGAGACGGTATGGCGGATGTTGACGCGGCGCTGCTGGTAGTTGAAGCTGCCCCCAAATTCGGGCTTGAAAACGGGCTTCCGCCTGCGGAAAGGGAGCTTATTTCAGAGCTTCGCCGCAGAAAGCTTAAAGCGGTGCTGGCGATAAATAAGATTGATATGCTTGAACACAAGGAGGAGCTTTTAAGCCTTATTGCGCTTTATTCGCATGAATTTGATTTTGAAACGGTGGTGCCGGTATCCGCCAAGACCGGCGACGGCGTTGATATTCTTTTAAGCGAGCTGATGGCTTTTTCAAAGCCCTCTCCGCACTATTTTGCGGACGACGATATAACCGACCAGCCCGAAAGGGTTATGGTTGCCGAGATGATTCGCGAAAAGCTTTTGCGCATGCTCGATAAGGAGGTGCCGCACGGCATAGCTATAGACCTTGAGCGCTTTGTCGAGCGGGACACTGCCGACGGCGAGCCGATACTCGATGTTGAGGCGACCGTCATCTGCGAAAAGGAATCCCACAAGGGGATAATCATCGGAAAAGGGGGCGCAAATCTTAAAAAGGCGGGAATGCTCGCACGGCGGGATATCGAGGAATTTTTCGGTATCCGCGCTTCTGTAAAATTATGGGTCAAGGTCAAGGAGGATTGGCGCAACCGTCAGGGCTTGATTCACACCTTCGGACTGGACTGACCCGTTTACTGTTATTTCCTATTATAAAGAAAAGCAAACTGCAAATGCTCTTAATGTCGGGCGCGGCGGATTATCCCGAAGCGCCGAATCTTTATGATGGGACCGTGAATTATGGGAGCCGAAAAATCGTGGGATAAATTTTTGAAAAGCGGCAGCGTGAACGATTATCTGAATTTTGTAAATTCGCGCAGGGAGAATGAAATCAGTGAAGGAAACAGAGACGCGTTTTACAACGGATGCATTGGTTATAAAGGAAATGAGCGTAGGGGAGAGTGACCGTCTGGTTACTCTCTTCACGCGTGATTACGGGCTTATCCGCGCTTTTGCCGCGGGGGCTAAGTCTGTGCGTTCGAAAAAGGGCGCGGCGACCTCATTGCTTACATACGGCAGCTTCACGCTTTTAAGAAAAAAGGATACCTATAAAATTTACGAAGCCGTACCGATAAAAATGTTTTTCACAATGGGCGGTGATATTGAGCTGCTTACCCTTGAGCAATATTTTTGCGAGCTTGCGCTCATCCTTGCTCCGCCCGACGGCTCGGATACCGAGCTTTTGCGCCTGATTCTCAATTCTCTGCATTTCCTGACCGCTGAAAAGCGCTTCCCGCCGCTTATTAAGGCGATAACGGAGTTCAGAGCGGCGGTCCTTTCGGGCTTTATGCCCGATCTTGTTGCCTGCGGAGGCTGCGGAAAATATGAGGACGATATAATGTATTTTGATATTTCGGGCGGCTGCCTTTACTGTAAGGACTGTCTTCCGCCGGAAATTAAAGCCGTGCCGCTTGACCGAACGCTTTTATCTGCTGCGCGGCATATAGTATATTCCGAATTTTCAAAATTATACTCGTTTTCCGTGCCTGAGGACAGCGCAAGGCGGCTGTCCGATATAACCGGGGAATATATAACCTTGCAGGCGGATCATCGCTTTAAAACACTGGATTTTTACAATTCTTTAAACTTGTAAGGGGTTAATTATTACAATATTTAATTTTAGGAGTAAAAAATGGATTACAATATCGCAAGATATGTCGGCACGCTTGAGCTTGATAAAATTCTTGAAATGCTGGCAAACGAAGCGTCGCTTTCGGAAACTGCGGAAAGAGCAAAGGAAATATTGCCCGAGACCGATATAGCCTCCGTTAGTGCGCTCCTTTGCAATACAGGTGACGCATACGGCTTTATGTCGCGCTATTCCGCACCCTCGTTCGGGGCGGCGGTCAATGTTTCGTCACCGCTCAGGCGCGCAGAGGCATCGGGCGTGCTTTCCATAAAAGAGCTTTTGGATATTGCCGAGGTATTAAGGGTCGTCCGCGCGGTAAAAGCATGGCGCGGCGAATGCTCGGGTGCGGGGGAAACCTCGCTCGACCCGCTTTTTTCGGAGCTTATACCGAATAAATTTTTGGAGGATAAGCTGAATCATGCCATAAAATCGGAGGAGGAGCTTAACGATAATGCTTCCCCGGCACTTTATGATATCCGCCGCAAAATAACGGCGAAATCGGGCAAGATACGCGAAACACTTGAAAAGACGGTGAGAGGGCCGAACGCGAAATACCTGCAGGAGGCAATAATAACTCAACGCGACGGCAGATATGTCGTACCGCTCAAATCCGAATATAAGGGGCAGATAAACGGCATAGTCCACGACACCTCGGCTACAGGCTCGACACTGTTTATAGAGCCTATGGCGGTGGTGGAGACCAATAATGAAATACGCGTTTTGAAGCTGCGCGAGCAGGAGGAGATTGAGAGGATATTATCCGAATTATCAGCCGACGCGGGCAGCTTTGCGGGCAGCATAATAAGCTCATATTCCGCTCTTGTAAGGCTCGATCTGATATTTGCAAAGGCAAGGCTTGCCTATAAGATGAAGGCTTCAATGCCCGAAATTAATAAGGACGGCATAACCTACCTTAAGCGTGCCCGCCACCCGCTTATAAACGCCCGTGCCGTTGTGCCGATTACGGTTGAACTGGGTAAGGAATATGATACGCTCGTTATAACCGGACCCAACACAGGCGGCAAGACCGTAACCCTTAAAACAATCGGGCTTTTGACCTTAATGACTATGTGCGGGCTGATGATTCCGACCGACGACGGCAGTCGAGTGGCAATATTTTCAAAGGTTTTTGCCGATATAGGCGATGAGCAGAGCATTGAGCAGTCACTTTCTACATTCTCATCACATATGGTTAACATAATATCTGTGACCGAGCAGGCGGACGACGATTCGCTTGTGCTTTTTGATGAGCTGTGCGCAGGTACCGACCCGATAGAGGGCGCCGCGCTTGCAAAGGCGATACTTATGCGTTTGTCGGCACTCGGCGCTAAAACCGTTTCTACCACGCATTATCCCGAGCTTAAGGCATATGCGATCGATACAACGCGTGTGGAAAACGCCTCCTGCGAGTTTGATGTTAATACCCTAAAGCCCACCTACAGGCTTATAATCGGTATGCCGGGGCGCTCAAATGCCTTTGCGATATCTAAAAGGCTGGGACTTGACGAGGGTATAATTGACTGCGCAAGGGAAGAGGTATCGGATAACGATATGCGGTTTGAGCGCGTAGTGGCTTCACTCGAGCAGGCAAGGCATGAGGCAGAGGAAGAGCACGAAAAGGCGCAGAACCTGCGCCGCAGACTGGATGAGGCAAAGCGCAAGGCGGAGCAGCGCGAGCATGAGCTTGATGTAAAGCAAGCAAAGCTTATGGAGAAAACCCGCGAGACCGCAAACGGGATTATTGAAAACGCGCGCTTTAAATCGGCGCAGCTTTTAAACGAGCTTGAAGAAATGAAAAAGCAGCTTAATGCCGAAAACGCGGCAAAGCTTGCTGAAAAGGCGAGAAGCGCCTATAAAACGACCATAAACGAGCTTGAAGAGACATCCGACCCGATTGAAAGCAAAAAAGCCGAGGGTGAAAGGGTTACAAAGCTTGAAAAGGGTGACGCCGTGTTTGTAACGGCGCTCGGCAGCGACGCCGCGGTTTTAGAGGTAAAGGAAAACAAAAGAGAAGCTTATGTATCGGCAGGAGCGGTTAAAATGTGGGTCTCCTTTGACGGGCTGCGTTTTAAAGGCAAGCGCCGTGAGGACGCATCCCTTAAAAAGACCCGCCGTGTTTCGGGAATCGTCTCCCGAGGGCAGCGAACGGTATCGGGCGAGGTTGATTTGCGCGGAATGGCGGCTGACGAGGCAATACTGGAGCTTGATAAGTATATTGATAACGCGGTGCTTTCGGGAATAAGCACAGTGACCGTTATACACGGTAAGGGTACGGGCGTGCTTCGCAAGGCGGTTCAGGCGCATTTGCGCTCGCATAAAAATATTAAAGGCTTCCGCTCGGGCACATTCGGAGAGGGCGAAAACGGAGTTACCATTGCGGAGCTTAACGAATAAAGCCACAACAAAATTATTAAAACGACCGTAAGGACTCATCTTCCTTAAGGTCGTTTTTTCATAGAATCTTTAAATCTTTTCCCACGGCTTTACGCGGTTGAAGAATTCGCTGTTCTGCAGGAATCTCTTCCTGTAATCGGTGGGAGAAATATTCATATATTTTTTAAATTGCTTGCTGAAAAAATAAACATCGTTAAAACCCATTATCTCGGAAATCTCGGTTATGCTCTTGTCGGTCTTCAGCAATTCGCAGGCATAGCTCATTTTAAGCTTTATAATATAATTTTTTGGGGTCGTTGAGGTCTGCTTTTCAAATATTTTCAAAAACTGCGAATAGCTCACCCCGCAGCGTGTAGAAAGCTGCTCAACCGAAATGTTCTGATCGAGGTAATGCTGCTGTATATACTCGATTGCCGGCTCTATTACGCTTGAAAGTTCCTTTGCCAATTTTTGATTGCTCTGAATTTTGGATATTATATCCCACAGTATCGACATGCATTTTGCGTGATTGAGCGTGGGATTTTGCTGCCATATGGTCAAAATCTGCTGAAAGTTTATATTTGCATTGCCGGAGCCCAATTTGTAAAGCGTTGAAGAGCTGTTCATATGAATGTTGGAAATAAAGAAAATATCGATGAAATCCCCGGGGGACTGTATCTTGACCTTATACTGCGTGTGCTTACCGCTCGGCAAATAGAGAATATCGTTGGGCTCGATATTATGCACCTTATCATCAAAATAAACCGTGGCATAACAATCCTTAAAGAGGATAAGCTCATCCCAATAAAGGGTGTTCTTATACTCAACGGTTTTGTTCGAGTATATTTCCTGATTTAGGTAGGTTATATTTTTGATTGTTAAAATATAAAAATCTTTAATTCTGCATTCCATAAAACACACCCGCTACAAAGCAAAAATAACATTTGATATATATATAATAACATATAATTCGATTAATTCAAGCGTTTTTTTTGAGAATAATGCATTTAATTTGTAAAAATCCTATCCGAAAAAAATTTTTAAAAAAAGTACAAAACCGGCGTTCACTGCTGCGGATGAGCTTTATGACTTTATGGTTACCCATAATAAATTGGGTAAGGGTGACGCAGAGTCGGTTAAATGATACCGTTCGCATCATTCGGCGGAGGTAACAGCTATTTTTAAGCTGTATAAATAAATTAATGTCTACTGAATAATTGCATTAGCAAATGCAATTATATAAAATCG
>URNB01000073.1 GCA_900549055.1 uncultured Oscillospiraceae bacterium | reverse complement strand
CTCCTTATCCGACGCGGTAAGCAGCGCCGCCGATTTTTTATCGTTCAGCACAATCCCGCGCGAGCTTGTAAGCTCGCCCACGGTAAATGCCGCGCCGTAAAATCTGCAAAGCTCGCGCATTGCGCGGTCGGCAACGCCCGCCATCGGCGCTAAAGCCGCATAGCCTTTAATTTCAATGCTTCCTATTTTCATAATTATTTATAACACACCGTCAAATAATACGAATCCGTTTTTTCGGTTTCAAAGTGATATCCCGAAAGCTTCGCTTCAAGCCGCCCGCCGTCTACAAGCGATAATCCCGCCGCGTCCGAAAGAACGCCGCCCTCCGCCTTTATATACGCCTCTTTCATCGTCCAAAGGGTGAAGAATCGGTTTTCGGAATCCGCAGCGTTCACAAAGCCGCATTCCTCGGGAGAAAAAAGCATATATTTTTCGCGCTTTTTAAAGCCGAGCGGCACTTGAATATCAATGCCTATCGGTTTATCCGAAACGGCAGCCGCCGCAAAATCACCCGAATGGGAAATACCGAAGAAGCAAAAATCGCAAAGCGGCTTGCCGTTAGGATTATATTTGATTTCAAACGAATCCCTTCCGTAAAGCCGCTTTATCATTTTAAAAAGCAGTATCCTGCCCGCAAGCGTGCGCTTTATATCGGCATCTTTGCAATTTTCAAGTCTTTTTTTAAGCTCATAGGGTTGCAGCGCGGCTGCTGTGCGGTATTCCTCATCGGGTATATTGCGAATATTTATTATTTCATACAGCATTTAAGAAATTTTCGCGTTTTTGTAAAGAAAATCGGCAACCTTTTCGCTTACGGTCATATACTCAAAATAATACTCGCCGTAATAGCTTTTAACCGTATCTGCGGATACCTGCGAATTGTTTATGCTCTTAACCGTCTCGTCAATCTTTTTGCTGACTTCCTCATCCTTGAGCCCAAGCTTTTCGTTATCGAGTATGGAATATGCCACCATCTGCTCATCCATTGCGGGCTTTATCTGGTTTTTCACAAGGTCCTCTTTAAACGAATCCTCGGTCATATTGTTTGAAGTAAGGTAGGTTGCAAAGTCAACGCCGTAGCTGCTCTTCAGATTCTGCTCCACCATATTTTTATATGAGCCGTATATCGTGTCGATTTCCGTCTGCGGATATTCCTTGATTTTTGAATCCTTTTTAACCGTGTCGAAAAGATAGCTTTTCACCGCCCGCTCGGTCACATCGGCGGTGTATTTATCGAGCGATTTAAAGCCGAGCTCCGAATAATAATCCTCGGGTTTTCTTTCCTCATCGGTTTTAACATAATTTATTTTAACGGTAAAAACAACCGCCTTGCCCGCAAGCTCTGTCGAGGAGTAGTTTTCAGGGAATTTAAGGTTCAGATCCACCGTATCGCCTATCTTTTTGCCGATAAGTCCGCTTTCAAAGCCATCAATAAAGGAATTTGAGCCGATTTTCAGGTCATACCCCTCTGCCGTGCCGCCGTCAAAGGCGACTCCGTCCTTTTTGCCGGTATAATCTATGTTCGCGGTATCGCCGTTTGCAACCGTACCCTCGGTTTTTTTGACATACAGATTGTTTGACGATACATCCGAGGAAATCATGTTATCGTAATATTTCTTGAATTCGTCCGATTTTGTATCAACCTTTAAGCCCTTGTAATCCGCAAGGGTTATATACTTTGAAAGCTTATCGTTATAAAGCTGCCTTTTGGCTTTTTTGCCGCAGCCCGCGAGACCTAAAACGGTCGCGGTTACCATTAAAAAACATATTAATCTTTTCATATTCCGCTCCTAATTTTTCTGTAATTCGCCCTTTGAGGCCGCCTTTAAATAGGCGTTTATAAAGCCGTCCAGATCTCCGTCCATAACCGCGTTTATATTGCCCGATTCAAAACCCGTTCTGTGATCCTTTGCCATGGTGTACGGCATAAACACATACGACCGTATCTGCGAGCCCCAGGCAATCTCCTTTTGAACGCCCTTTATATCCTCAATCTTTTCAAGGTGCTCGCGCTCCTTTATTTCAAGCAGCTTCGATTTGAGCATTTTCATTGCCTGGTCGCGGTTTTGGAACTGGCTGCGCTCGTTTTGGCAGGCAACCACTATTCCCGTGGGAATATGGGTTAAGCGAACCGCTGAGGAGGTCTTGTTTATGTGCTGACCGCCCGCGCCCGACGAGCGGAAAACATCCATTTTAATATCTTCTTCGCGTATTTCGATGTCGTTATCGTCGCCGATCTCCGGCATTACCTCAAGCGAGGCAAATGAAGTATGCCGCCTGCCCGACGCGTCGAAAGGCGACACGCGCACAAGGCGGTGCACGCCCGATTCGCTCTTTAAATAGCCGTAAGCGTTATCCCCTTCTATAAGCATTACCGCGCTTTTAAGTCCCGCTTCGTCACCGTCCAAAAAGTCGAGCAGCTGCACCTTAAAGCCATGGCGCTCGCTCCAGCGCGTATACATGCGTACAAGCATGGAAACCCAGTCCATAGCCTCGGTTCCTCCCGCTCCCGCGTGAAAGGTCAAAATCGCGTTGTTATTATCGTACTCGCCTGTAAGCAGGGTCTGCAGACGGAGTGCGCCCAGTCCCTTTTCAAATTCCTCAAGATTCTCGGTGATCTCGCCGACCAGCGACAGATCCTCTTCCTCATCGCCCATTTCTATAAGCACCAGCAAATCATCGTAGGAGGAGCAAAGCTTTTCATAGGTCTCGACCGTGTTTTTGAGCTTGCCGGTCTTCTGCAGTATCTTCTGCGAGCTTTCGGCGTCATCCCAAAAGCCGGGAGCGGCGGTCTTTGCCTCCAATTCCTCAATTTCGTTTTTCAAATGCTCATAGCCCAGCGCGTCCTTCAAATCGCGCAGCTCGCCTTCGTTGCTTTCCAGGCGGAGCTTTAGCTGTTCAAATTCCAGCATCGGTTTTCCTCCGTTTTCGTAAGAATGTCTATAAATCGTTTTTGTTCTCGGCTCTCCCCGAGGAGCGAGCCGAAGGTGCTATATAAGCGCAAATGCGCACCAATTATCCTTATACTGCTTTTCCTTAACCGTAAATCTGTGCTTTTCGGCGGCAAGCAGCACATCCTGCTCGCGCGCGTCTATAATTCCCGAAACCAGCAGCACGGCGTTTTCCGCCATATAATCACGAACGCTTTCAAGCAGCCTTATAACCACATCTGCCACAATATTTGCGCAGACGACATCGAATTTTCCGCTCACCTTATCCGCCAGATCGCCTACGATATATTCGGTCTTGCCGCTTTGACTGTTTAGCTCTGCATTTTCGCGCGCCGTTTTTACCGACTGTGCGTCAATATCCACCCCGACTGCGCTTTCCGCGCCCAGCAGCACCGCTGCAATGGACAGTATTCCGCTGCCGCAGCCGATATCGAGCATTTTCAAGCCGTCTGTCACATAATTTTCGAGCATCGCAAGGCAAAGCGAGGTTGTGGCATGCGTACCCGTTCCGAATGCAGCGCCGGGGTCTATGTGAAGAATTTTTCTGCCGGATACATTATCATAGCTTTCCCAGCTCGGCACTATGGCAAGCCTTTTCCCTATTTCGGTCGCATGAAAATATTTTTTCCAGTTTTCGTTCCAGTCGCTGTCCTTCACACCTGAGGCGCCCGCGTCAAACGGTATTTTTTCAGCCGTGAGCCTTTCCTTTAAAAAAGCAAGGCTTTCCTCGGCATTATCGCACTCGGAAATATAAATATGAATGATTGATTTCGTCCTGTCCCTTTTAACAAGCTCCTCATCAATCAGATCGATATGCGCTATTTCCTCCGCTCCCTGCTCCAAATCGGAATAATCCTCAATATAAATGCCGTACGGCACGGTCATATTGGCTATCGCCGCGGCGGTATCGGTATACTCAAGCGGCACGCTTACGGTTATTTCAGTCCAGTTCATAATCTCACTCCGAAACAGTATTCATATTATTTTGAGCGTGTCGAAAAATCGCCACGCTCTTGGACGGGAATGCCGTTCGCAAAAATCAAGGATTTTTGACTGCGCTCTATCCCCGCCAATACCACCCCAGTGTTCTTGAAAAAACGCTGAATAAGCGTTTTTTCGCTTACAAGGTGTTTTTCCGCCGCACATGTCAGCGGAAAAACTTAAATGCGGCGTTCACGCCGCAAAAATAGAATTTAGGGGTTATCGACATATCGATATCATTTTACCATATTTTCAGAATAAATAAAAGCATTATTTTTAAATTCGGGACTTTTTGCCGCATTTTGTTTTTGAATGCTTGCAATTCGGTCTTTAAAATGCTATACTATTCCTAAAATGCAGGTGTAAATACGCCTTTTGCGGGTGCTGAAAATGAAAAGTCAAAGAAAGCATTATTTATCCACAACACAAATTATACTTTTAAGCTTTTTGTGCGTTATACTGATAGGCAGCGTTTTGCTCTCTCTGCCGATAAGCTCATCGAATGGGCGCGCCCTGCCGTATATTGACGCGCTTTTCACCGCAGCCACTGCCACATGCGTCACGGGGCTTGTCACCGTCGGCACGGCAGCCTCGTGGAGTGTATTCGGACAAATTGTAATTCTGCTCTTGATTCAAATAGGAGGACTCGGCATAATCACCTTTATGACCGCCGTGATGCTCCTGTTTAACCGAAAAATCGGTATTTCCGACCGCCTGCTGATTCAGGACGCCTTTAACCTCAATACCCTTTCGGGAATTGTGACCTTCGTTAAAAAGGTGCTTGCGGGAACGCTCACGGTCGAAGGAATCGGCGCATGCTTTTATATGCTCGTGTTTGTTCCGCAGTTCGGTGCAAAGGGAATTTGGATTTCGGTCTTCAATTCGGTATCGGCATTTTGCAATGCGGGTATGGATATTATAGGCGATAACAGCCTTTGCGATTATTCGGGGAACGCACTCATAACCGCAACCACCGCGGTGCTTATTATTCTCGGCGGACTCGGCTATATAGTTTGGTGGGACGCGGCGCGCGTGATAAAAAACCGAAGGCAAAACGGCGGCAGATTTTTTAAAAGTCTCACCCTGCACAGTAAAATCGTCCTTATTTCCACAGCAGTCCTGCTTATTACCGGCACGGGACTGACCCTCTTTTTTGAATATAACAATCCGCTTACAATAGCGAATTTGCCGCTCGGAGAAAAAATTCAGGCCTCGTTTTTTCAATCGGTGACAACCAGAACGGCTGGATTTGCGGGAGTGCCGCAGGAAGATCTGACAAACCCGACCGCACTCCTCTCCATACTGCTTATGTTCATAGGCGGATCTCCTGTAGGCACCGCAGGCGGAATTAAAACCGTGACGGCGGCGGTGCTTTTATCCATCACCGTTTCCATGATAGGCGGGAAAACCAGCGTGTCGCTTTTCGGCAGAACGATCTCAAAGCAGGCGGTTTATAAGACGGTTGCCGTTGCCGTAATGTCCTTCTCTGTAATGCTTGTATCCACCCTGCTGCTCTCTGCCGTAACCGATGCCCCCGCGCTTGATATTCTGTATGAAACGGTCAGTGCGACCGCAACCGTGGGGCTTTCACGCGGTTTGACCGGAACGCTTAATAATGTCGGGAAAATAATTATAATTTCAACAATGTATTTCGGCAGGGTCGGACCTATATCCATGGCTATTGCCTTCGGCGGAAAAAATCCGAGCCGAAATATTATTAAAAATCCTACGGAAGAAATAAGTATAGGATAGTCAATACAAGCAGGGTATCCGATTGTATTGTATAATCTAAAGGAGAATTCGGTATGCAGAAAAAAACTTATGCTGTTTTGGGGCTGGGCAGATACGGCGCAGCCGTTGCAAAGGAGCTTGTAAAAAACGGTATGGATGTAATTGCCGTAGATAATAACGAACAAATCGTTCAGGACGAGGCGGCATATCTGCCTATTTGCAAATGCGCCGACGTAACAGACCCTGAGGTTATTTCGGAGCTCGGAATTTCAAACGCGGATGTTGTGATCGTTGCAATGGCAAGCAACCTTGAGGAAAGCATTCTCGCAATAACGCTTTGTAAGGAAAAGGGCGTTAAAACCGTGATTGCAAAATGCGCAAACGAAACTCACCGTAAAATTATGAAACGGGTCGGTGCGGATAAGGTGGTATTCCCCGAAAGCGAATCGGGCACACGCCTTGCCAAAAATCTGCTGACCTCGGGATTTATCGATGTATTGACCCTTTCCGACGATTTATCGCTGGTGGAGCTTAACACGCGGGACGAATGGGTCGGAAAAAGCCTTAAGGAGCTTAATCTCCGTAAAAAATATTCGGTCAATGTGGTCGCCTTCCGCAAAAACGGAAAAATAACCGCACCCGTAAGCCCCGATGAATTGCTCGATAAGACTACGGAGCTTATCGCAATAGTCAATACCTCAAGGCTGTCAAAGCTGAAATAATGTCTACTGAATAATTGCACTAGCAAATGCAATTATATAAAATCGAGTTAAAATCTCGATTTTATGGGTCAAAACCTTTGTTTTGACCGTCAGTATCCATTGATTGTCGCCTGATTTTAAAAAGAATCAAAATGTGATTCTTTTTAAAGTGCAAGGTTTTTTCGCAAAATTGCGCAAAAACCTTGCACCTGAACAATTCAAAAGTTTACACCGACATGCTCGGGTTAAGGTACTTTTGAATTGTTCAGCAGGCATGAAATAAGCATAAAGCATTACCCCCCCGCCGCTGTCAAACCGAACGACAGCAGCGGGGGTGCTTTTATTATCCGTTTATATTTTCATGCGTTAAGATTATTAATCCTCTTCCAAGAGCTTTGAAGGCGGTACATTTAATACCTTTGAAATCTTAAACAGCGTTTCCAAAGAAATACCGCAAACCGTACCCGTTCCCTCTACTTGCCCGATAAAGCTTACGCTTTTTCCTATAAGCTCTGCCAAATATTCCTGTGTATAACCCGCTTTTCTTCTGTAATAGGCAATTTTCAAACCGAGCGTTATATATTTTTCGGGAAAGTCTGTTTTCATTTTAATTCCTCTTTTCCTTTGCACATATATATTTTACCGAAAAAGAAAAAGAATTATTATCACATACAACTGCAGATTTATTTACTTTAAGTCAATAATGATGTATAATGATTGAATAATAATAGTTTTAAGGTGAAGCGTATGGCAAAAGAAAATACCTGCTGTTTTATAGGTCACAGAGAAACAAAGGATACGAAAGATTTAAGATTAAGGTTAAGCAGCGCCGTTGAAAACCTGATTAAGGCAGAAAATGTCGATACCTTTCTTTTCGGCAGCAAAAGCCGATTTAACGACATATGCTATGAGATTGTCACAAAAATCAAAGAAAAATATCCTCACATAAAGCGTGTCTATGTGCGGGCGGAATACCCCTACACAGACAACAGCTATAAGGAATATCTTTCAGAAAGATACGAATACACTTACTATCCAGAAAAGCTGTTAAATTCAGGAAAATCGGTGTATATAGAGCGTAACTGCGAAATGATAGATAAAAGTGAATTCTGTATTATTTATTTTGATAAAGCCGCCGCCCCGAAATCACGCAAAAGCGGCACTGAAATTGCTTATAATTATGCCGTAAAAACAAATAAACGCATTATAAATCCGGGCAAAGAATAAAAATCCGCTGTCTGTAACAATCCCTCAGCCGCTATCCGCGGCAGCTCCCTTTACACAAGGGAGCCGATGGTTTGTGCAAATCGTTGCCTCCCCGGTATTTGGGGTTCGGGTGTCAGGCGGACACCTATGCAAAGCAGAAGCACCGACCGAGGTGGAAACCGAGACGGTGTCATGCACCAAAAATAGCCTCCCCCGTGTAAGGGGTGCGGGTGTCCGGCGGACACCTCTGCGAAAGCAGAAGCACCGACCGAGGCGGCAGCCGAGACGGTGGCAGCCGTATGGCTGACGGAGGGGTTGTTACATATTTTAGATTGATTAGGAAACCGATGTAAACTATGTTTAGCATATCTAATCTTTAGTTTATAAATAGACTTTAGTCACTAACAATCCCTCACCTGCTCCGCAGGAGCCGCCGACTGCGGCGGTCTCCTCTGTCACTTCGTGACATCTCCTCACACTGTGAGGAGTCACCCTTTACACAAGGGAGCCGATGGTTTGTGCAGAAACTTTTATTTCTTAATATGGGTGAGTAATCCTTCTACAAAAGCTTAAAAATAAGATTTGCCGCAATACACAAAAACACACCTGCGGCGGTGGGCAGCAGGAACGCCAGCACCGTCCATTTAAGGCTGCCGGTCTCCTTTTTTATCGTAAGCAGGGTCGTTGAGCATGGCCAATGCATAAGTGTGAAAATTATAAAGCAGACCGCCGTGCGAACGCTCCAGCCGTTTGATAAGAAAAGAGCAAGGGTTTCCGATAAATTGCCCGCACCGCCGATCGTACCGCTCGCGGCATAGGTCATGATTATTATGGGTATCACCGTTTCGTTGGCGGGAAAGCCCAGGATAAAGGCAAGCAGTATCACCCCGTCAAGCCCCATTATTTTGCCTATGGGGTCAAGCAACGCTGCGCAGACGCTTAAAACATTCGCTCCGTTTATGCTTATATTCGCCGCAAGCCAAATTATAAGTCCCGCAGGTGCGGCAACGGCGACGGCACGCCCCAAAACAAAGAGGGTGCGATCAAAAACCGAGCGGACTATTACCCTGCCTATCTGCGGTCTTCTGTAGGGCGGCAGCTCCAGAGTATACGAGGACGGAAGCCCCTTTAAAACGGTTTTTGAAAGTATTTTTGTCAAAGCCATGGAAACGCCTATGCTTAAAATTATAAATGAAGTTAAAAAAATTGCCGCAAGAAAAGAAGACCCTCCGCCCGATACGCCTATAAAAAACATTGTTATAACCGATATAAGCATGGGAAATCTGCCGTTGCAGGGAACGAAATTATTTGTAAGCATCGCAAGCAGCCGTTCCCTCGGTGAATCTATTATCCTGCAGCCCACAACCCCCGCCGCATTGCAGCCGAAGCCCATGCAAACGGTAAGCGCCTGCTTTCCGCATGAGCCGCAGCGCTTAAAGGGCTTATCCGAATTATAGGCTATGCGCGGCAGATAGCCCGAATCCTCAAGCAGAGTGAAAAAAGGAAAAAATATCGCCATAGGCGGCAGCATTACCGAAACCACGGTTGCCGTAACCCGCCATATTCCGAAAACAACGGCGTTTTTCACGGCATTCGGTATGCCTATGGAGGTAAGACCATACAACAGCTTACCCTCCAAATAGGAAAAAAACGAAGACAAAAGCTCGGACGGATAGTTGGCGCCTACAATAGTCAGCCAAAAAATAACGGCAAGCAGCGCCGCCGTTACGGGAAGCGCCGTGAATTTTCCGGTGAATATCTTATCAAGTCTTCTGTCGCGCAGACTGTATTTTTCCTTTTTGTATTTAACCGTCGCCGCCGCAATCTCCTCTGCCGCAGACATCAGCGCCGAAACCGTAATATCCTTAAGCTCATTATGCGTTATGCCGTTTTCGCAAAGTATGCCCTCCGCGTTTTTTACAGCCGAGAAAAGCGCGGGGCTTTTTAAAAAATCCTCACCGAAATAAGCGTTTATCTCCTTTATGAGCGATGGGTCGCGGTCAAGCAGCCTTAAAGAAAGCCAGCGGCTGTCAAGTCTGCCGTATGACAGTCTTTCGGCTTCGGGCATGATTGCGGCAATCGCCTTTTCCACAGGCTCGGGGTAACGCACCCGAAAGCCGCGTGTGCCCGCCGCCGTAATGCCGTCGAGTGCGTTCGTCAGATCCGAAAGAGTTTTTTTATTGCGTGCCGCCGTGCCCACTACAGGAACGCCGAGCAATTCCGACAGCCCTTTCAAATCGATTTCGATGCCGCGTTTTTTTGCCTCGTCCATTAAATTCACGCAGACTGTAACGCTTTTTGAAATCTCGATGGTTTGCAAAACAAGGTTTAAGTTTCTTTCAAGGCTTGTGGCGTCGCACACCACAACCACCGCGTCCGGCTCGCCGAAGCAGATGAAATTCCGTGCGACCTCCTCCTCTGCCGAATGTGCCATAAGCGAATATGTTCCGGGAATATCCACCAAAACATAGCCCCGCTTCCTTGTTCGGCAAAAGCCCTGCGCGCTCCTTACGGTTTTCCCCGGCCAGTTGCCGGTATGCTGATTAAGCCCCGTAAGCGCATTGAAAACAGTGCTTTTACCGACATTCGGGTTGCCCGCAAGGGCTATTATTTTGTCCGTTTCGGACTGTTTTTTTATTTCAAGGCCCGAATCGACCGCGCCGACCCCGACCGAGCTTTTGGTAAGACCCATAGTATATGTCC
>URNB01000072.1 GCA_900549055.1 uncultured Oscillospiraceae bacterium | reverse complement strand
CGCCGTCGGGGTCGCGCTTTTCGCCGTTTACGGTTACCGTGGCATATGATATGCCTTCCATAATTACCTTGCTTTGCGTTCCCGCGTCCGCACGCATTCGTACGCCCGTCGCGTTGACATATCCGATCCTGGTTGCCGCCGAGGTTGCGATTCCACAGCCGAGCACCGTTATTGCTGCAATTACAAACGATAAAATTACACAGGAAAATCTGCGCAGTCTGCCCATAACAGTCTCCTTCTTCATAACATTAAAATAACAGATTATACATCGTATATTATATAATTTTCGACCTGTTATGTCAATATTTTCGGGCTTAAAAATGTTAAAATGCCGTTAAACTTGTTCAAAAACCGTTCATAATCGCATGAAATTGCCGGACTATACTGTAATCAACGGGAAAGGAGCGGTGAAAATGTTTCAGACAGTATTCAAGCGCTACGAAAAAAAATATATTATTGACGGCGGGCAGTATGAGGAGGTTAAAAATTATTTGACCTACAACGCCGTGCCGGACGAATACGGCAAAAGCCGCGTTTGCAGCCTTTATTACGATACGCCTGATAACAGGCTGATACGCGCGTCTCTTGATAAACCGATATATAAAGAAAAGCTGCGGCTGCGCAGCTACGGAGTGCCGACCGCCGATAAGCCCTGCTTTTTAGAGCTTAAAAAGAAATACAAGGGTATTGTTTTTAAAAGAAGAATAAGCGCTCCGTATACGGATATAAAAAGCTATATGGCAGGCGAAGACAACGGAATTGAAAACAGTCAGATTTTAAAGGAAATTGATTATTTCAGGCAGTTTTACGGCTGCTTAAAGCCCTCGGCGGATATTTTTTACGACCGCGAGGCGTTTTATGACCGAACCGACAGCAGCGTGCGCTTAACCTTTGACAGCAATATTTTGGCGCGCGGGTGGGATTTAGAGCTTGAAAACGGCATTTACGGCGAGCGGGTGCTTGAAAACGGGCTGTATATTTTAGAGGTCAAGACATCGGGCGCTATGCCTATGTGGATTGCGGAAATGCTGAACGAGTTTAAAATTTATCCCACATCCTTCTCGAAATACGGCACGGCGTACAAAAACGGACTGCTGACGCGTGAAAACAAAAAAATAATAACATTGGGAGACGAATACTGTGCTTGACAGTATATTTTCAACAGTAATAACAAACGGAATAACCCCGGGAGCCTTTGCGGCGTGCACCTTGGTGTCATTACTTGCGGGGCCGGTGCTCTCACTCAGCCACATGTTTAAAAACAGCTGCTCAAAAAGCTTTGCCGTAGCTGTTGCGCTGCTGCCATTTACGGTACAGGCGGTAATAATGCTTGTAAACGGAAACCTCGGCACGGGCGTAGCGGTTGCGGGCGCGTTTTCACTGGTGCGTTTTCGTTCATCCCCCGGCAGCGCAAAGGAAATTATCGGCGTTTTCACGGCAATGGCGGCAGGGCTTGCCTGCGGTGTGGGTTATATAGGCGTGGCAATAATTTTCGTAGCCTTAATTTGCGGCGCGAATATAATTTACACCTTGAGCCGCTTCGGCGAGCAGCCCGATAATGTGCGCGAGCTTAAAGTAACCATACCCGAGGATCTTAATTTCACGGGCGTTTTTGACGATATTTTTGAAAAGCTTACGGTATCGCACAAGCTTCGCTGCGTCAAAACCTCGAATATGGGCAGTCTTTATCAGCTGACCTACACCTTAGAGCTTAAAAACCCCAAATGTGAAAAAGAACTTATTGACGAAATGCGGTGCCGAAACGGGAATCTTGATATTATGAGCAACTGCCGCGCCACCGTTACAGAGGAGCTGTGATGCATTATGAAAAAAACAGTTATACCTGTTTTGATTTTATGCGCCTGCCTGCTGCTTTCTTCCTGTGGGAAGAAAAACACGGCAAGCGGAACAAATAATATAAGCAATATGTCGGCGGTGACCGAAATATCCACCGACGATATGGATTTTGAATTTTCAAATAATGACACGACATACGATTATGACGAATCGGAAGCCAAAACGGTAGCCGACAGCGAAAAGGCGGTTAAAATAACCGCCGAGGGCACTTATGTTGTAAGCGGAGAGCACGAGAGCATTACCGTATCCGCTCCCGATACCGCAAAGGTGCGTATAATCTTAAAAAATGCGACTGTCTCCAATACGTCGGGACCCGCGATTTATATAGAAAAAGCGGATAAGGTATTTATAACCGCCTGCGAGGGCACGGTAAATACCCTGTCCGACGGAACATCGTACACGGGTGATTTTAAGGATACAAATGTTGACGGCGCAATATTCAGCAAAACAGACCTGACCTTAAACGGCGAGGGAACGCTTAATATTACGGGCAACTGCAAATGCGGCGCCGTTTCAAAGGACGATCTTATAATATGCGGGCTGAACCTGACCGTTAAAAGCACCGGCTGCGCGCTTGAGGGCAAGGACTGCGTGAAGATTAAAGACGCGGCGATAACCGTATCGGCAGGCGGCGACGGAATACGCTCCACCAATACCGAAAAGTCAAACAAGGGCTTTGTGTATATTGAAACGGGGAATATAGACATAACCTCGGGTAACGACGGCATACAGGCGGCTACCGTTTTAAAGGCTGCTAACGGAAGTATTAAAATAACCGCGGGCGGCGGAGCTGCCGATGCAAAACAAAATTCCGGCGGCAGAAATATGCCGGGCTTCGGCGGCAGCACCCAAACGACCGATGACGAAGAAAGCACAAAGGGCTTAAAAGCGGGCTCGCTTATATTAATTGACGAGGGCGGCTTTGAAGTAAGCTCAAAGGACGATTCCTTCCATTCAAACGGCGATATTGAAATTAACGGCGGTAGCTTTACCGCCGCCGCGGGGGACGACGGCTTTCACGCCGATAATAACCTTATTATAAACGGCGGCAGCATAACCGTAAGCCAATCATACGAGGGCTTAGAGGGTCAAAAGGTAACGGTAACGGGCGGCAATATTGATATAACCGCAAGCGACGACGGAATTAACGCCGCAAGCCCGTCAGTCTCGGGTTCATCAACAGGCGGAAGACCCGGCAGCAGCGATTCAAACACGCTCATCACAATCGGCGGCGGATATATACTTGTTAACGCCTCAGGTGACGGAATCGATTCAAACGGAAACATTGTAATAAGCGGCGGTACGCTGCTTGTGAGCGGTCCTGCCGATAACGGCAACGGCGCGTTCGATTATGGCGGCGAAGCGACTGTCAGCGGCGGCACGGTAATACTTTGCGGCAGCTCGGGTATGGCGCAGGGCTTTTCGGATAAATCGGAGCAGGCTTCGTTTATGTATACGCTCGACAGCAGTGCGTCTGCCGGCAGCAGCGTTGCTCTGACCGATGAAAAGGGCAATGTTTTGGCGTCGTTTATTCCCGCAAAGCAGTATAATAATGTGGTAATAAGCACTTCGTCCCTAAAAAACGGCAGCAGCTATAAGCTGGTTATAGGCGGCACGGTATCGGGAGCGGATAAAAACGGCTTTGCATCTTCGGGCAGCGTTTCTTCCGCAGCGCAGACGCTTGATATTAAGCTGACGGGTATTACCACCACTTTCGGCAATGGCGGAATGTCGGGCGGTAATATGGGCGGCGGCAACAAAGGCAGATTCGGGGGCGGTCAGGCGCCGGATATGAACGGCGGCGCACCCGGAGACACGAACGGAGATAGCGGCGGCGCTCCGCTCGATAAGCCGAACGGCAGGATGAACAATTCACAGTAAATGCATAGCTGCACGGAACGGCAATATAGAGTTGTCGGTGAATGGCGGTTTTGATTCGTTTTATACTCTCCACAGGGGAGGTGATCAAAACGGACGACAGCATTAACGGAAGAATCAGCACGCTTGAGGCAAACGACCGAAATATATTTCATCAGCTTGATGAAATAAAAAGCGATGTCAGGGATATACGACGACTGACAGCGGCGGTAGAAAAGGTGGCGCTGCAGACCGAAAACACCGCAAATAAGGTCAACAGTATAGATAAGCGGCTCGCCTTCGTGGAGCAAACCCCCTGCGAGGATATGAAATATTACAAAAGAATTATAATCGGCTGCATCATCACCGGAATTATCGGAACGGTTTTAGGCGCTGTGGCAGCGCTTATATTAAGATGACTGTGCGAACCCCCGAAGCGCTCAAACTCTTCGGGGGTTTTTAAGCATTTATGCGAGAAAATTTTCTTTTACCTATTGACAAAGTAGGAAATGGGTGATATAATACTACCAACATATCAGATTGGTAGGTAAAAAAGATATGGAAAAGCTTACAAACAATTTCGAGGCTCTTGTAAGAGCAAATTTCCGTTTCGGGCGAATGTGCCGATGTTGATACTCACGAACAGCTTACGCATTTACGAAAGGGAAATCTGAAATGAGCAATTATAAATTTGAAACACTTCAGCTCCATGTAGGGCAGGAAAGCCCCGATCCCGCGACAGACGCACGCGCGGTACCGATATATGCAACCACCTCCTATGTGTTTAAGGATTCCGCTCAGGCGGCGGGGCGCTTCGGGCTGACAGAGGGCGGCAATATATACACAAGACTTATGAACCCGACCTCGGATGTTTTTGAAAAGCGCATTGCGGCGCTTGAGGGCGGTGCTGCGGCGCTTGCCACGGCTTCGGGCTCTGCGGCAATAACCTATGCGGTGCAAAATATTGCCCGCAGCGGTGATCATATTGTATCATCCTCAAATCTTTACGGCGGAACCTATAACCTTTTTGCCCATACTTTGCAGGATCAGGGAATAAGCGCGGATTTTTATGATCCGAATGATTTCGATGCATTAGAAAATGGGATAAAGCCGAACACGAAGCTTATATATGCCGAAACGCTCGGCAATCCGAATTCGGATGTTATTGATATTGAAGCGCTGGCGGATATTGCGCACCGTCACGGAATCCCGCTTATAGTTGATAATACCTTTGCGACTCCTTATCTGCTTCGCCCGATAGAGCACGGCGCGGATATTGTGGTGCATTCGGCTACAAAGTTTATAGGCGGTCACGGCACGGTGATGGGCGGCGTTGTTGTCGATTCGGGCAAATTTGACTGGGCGGCAAACGATAAATTTCCGGGGCTTTCAAAGCCGAACCCATCTTATCACGGCGTGGTATTTACCGAAGCCTGCGGAAATCTTGCTTATATTTTAAAGCTTCGCACCACACTGATGAGAGATCAGGGAGCAACCATCTCTCCGTTTAATTCCTTTCTGCTTCTCCAAGGACTTGAAACGCTTTCGCTCCGTGTGGAAAGGCATGTTGAAAACGCGCTTAAGGTGGTTGATTTCCTTAAAAATCATCCGCAGGTTGAAAGCGTTAATCATCCGTCGCTCGCAACCGGGCGCGCAAAGGAGCTTTACGATAAATATTTCCCGAACGGCGCAGGCTCTATATTCACCTTTGAAATAAAGGGAGGAGCGGAAAAAGCAAAGAAATTCACCGAATCTCTTGAGCTTTTCTCACTGCTTGCAAATGTTGCGGATGTAAAATCGTTAGTTATTCATCCCGCGTCCACAACACATTCGCAGTTAAGCGAGCAGGAGCTGCTCGAATGCGGAATAAAGCCCGGTACTGTGAGATTGTCGATCGGTACAGAGCATATAGATGATATTATAGCCGATCTTGAAAACGGCTTCAAAAAGATTTAAAGGAGATAATTGTTATGTCAAAAATATATACATCTGCGGATCAGCTTATAGGAAAAACGCCGTTGCTTGAACTTACGCATATTGAAAAGAAATACGGCTTAAAAGCAAAAATACTCGCAAAGCTTGAATATTTTAACCCGGCAGGCTCGGTTAAGGACAGAATTGCCAAGGCAATGATTGACGAAGCCGAAAAGAGCGGGAATTTGAAAGCCGATTCGGTTATAATCGAGCCGACCTCGGGTAATACAGGTATAGGTCTTGCGGCGGTTGCTGCGGCACGCGGATACAGAATTATAATTGTAATGCCCGAAACCATGTCGGTTGAGCGCCGCCAGCTCATGAAGGCATACGGTGCGGAGCTTGTGCTGACCGAAGGCGCAAAGGGCATGAAGGGCGCTATTGCAAGGGCGGAGGAATTAAGCAAAGAAATTCCGAACAGCTTTATTCCGGGGCAGTTTGTAAACCCTGCCAACCCCAAGGCGCATTTTGAGACCACAGGTCCCGAGATATATGCCGATACCGACGGTGAGGTTGATATATTTGTAGCTGGTGTCGGAACGGGCGGCACGGTTACGGGCGTAGGTCAGTATCTAAGGTCCAAAAATCCGAATGTAAAGGTAGTTGCTGTTGAGCCGGCAAGCTCTGCGGTGCTTTCGGGTAAGCCCTCGGGTGCGCATAAAATACAGGGTATAGGTGCAGGCTTTGTGCCGGATGTGCTTGATACCGCGGTTTACGATGAAATTATCCCCGTTGAAAATGAAGACGCGTTTTCTACCGGCAAAGAAATAGGTAAAAACGAGGGTGTGCTTGTCGGTATTTCCTCGGGAGCGGCAGTGCACGCAGCAATAGAACTGGCAAAACGCCCCGAAAACGAGGGAAAGACCATAGTAGTGCTTCTGCCCGATACCGGGGACAGATATCTTTCCACCACGCTTTTTGCGGAATAAGCCATGACAGTATCAACAAAGGGCAGATATGCGCTGCGTGTAATGGTCGATTTGGCAGAGCATGCCTCGGGGGATTTTATTCCGCTGAGGGCGGTTGCCGAACGGCAGAATATATCGCAGAAATATCTTGAAGCCATAATGTCAAGCCTTTCAAAGGCGGGTCTTGTTGAGGGTGCGCACGGTAAGGGCGGCGGCTACCGCCTTTGCCGCGCCCCCGAGGAATACAGCGTGCGTGAAATTCTGGAGGTTACCGAGGGCGATTTAGCCCCGGTCGCCTGTCTTAAGGATGATGCCGTTCCCTGCAAAACGGCAGATCGCTGTCGTACTATTTCCATGTGGCGCGAGCTTTATAAAACGCTTAATAATTTCTTTGATTCCTACACAGTCGCCGATTTACTGCCCGGCGGCGATAACGGAAGCTGGATAATATAATTTTAAAACCGACGTTTATTTGCGTCGGTTTTTCTTGTATATGCGGACAATCGGTGTTATTATATATGTAATGAAGCCGCCGCTTTTTGCGGCAGCTCCATTCGTCAAAATCGGTCCGTGCAATGCAGTAGACAATACAACCAGGGTGCAATGCTTTTTTGAAGAAACGGTGCAGTTATCGGCATTGTTGCCCTCCGCTCACAATACGTCGGTATTCCTCGGTCGGGCGCCGCGCCGCTAAGCAGCACCGTTTTTTACAAAATCTTCGACCCATAGCGAGAAAATTTTTTTGTTTATGAAGTCGAGGAGTGCAGGAATACTGACGTATTTCAAATGACGAGACAATATAAACGGACAAATTTTCCGCTATGGGAAGCATTGTAACCTGGTTGTATTGTCTAAGCCGTTGCCCGAAACCGAGGACAACAGCTTACTCACATTTGCATCAGCACCGAGCGCTTTTTTATCAGGCGCTGTTTTGTATGTTTTCCGTTGCTGTCCGTTATTATGGTATGCGGAAAACAAAAGGTAATACATTATAAATATTGGAAAGATAAAAAATGAATTACACCGAAACATTAAATTACATACACTCTCTCGGAAATTTTAAATTACCCGCAGGGCTTGAAAGAATTACCGCCGCTTTGTCGGCGCTGTCGTGCCCGCAAAATAAATTTGAATCCCTGCATATTGCCGGAACAAACGGCAAAGGCTCTGTTTCGGCAATGCTTGCAAAAATTTTTGAAACGGCGGGCTTTAAAACAGGGCTTTATATTTCTCCTTATATAATAGATTTTCGCGAACGTATACAAATAAACGGTAATTTTATATCCGAGGACGATTTGGTTAAATATTCGCAAAGGGTGAAAAATACGGGAGTCATTCTTTCGGAGTTTGAGTTTATAACCGCGGCGGCATTTTCATATTTTGCGGATGAAAAGTGCGATATTGTAATAGTCGAAACGGGTCTCGGCGGCAGACTGGACGCCACCAACACTCTTGAGAGGGTGCGCGCGGCGGTAATTACTAAAGTGGGGCTTGACCATTCGGCAATTTTGGGTGATACGGTGGAGAAAATAGCAGCGGAAAAGTGCGGCATAATAAAAAATTTTCCGGCGGTCGTTTCGGCAAATCAAAAAAATGAGGTTATGACAGTCATCAAAAAATACACCGAAAATTATACTGTGCCCGATGTTTCCCGCCTTAAGGTTTTGAAGTGCGACGGCAGCGGCACTACATATATATATAAGGAAAAAGAGTTTTCTCTGTCGCTTTGCGGGGAATATCAGATCGAAAATTCGCTCACGGCAATAGAGACTGTAGCGTTTAGCGGGTTTGATATTCCGTATGAAACGGTGAAAAAAGCGCTCGCCACAACCTTTTTTCCGGCACGAGCTGAAATTATCAGCCGTGAGCCGCTTACCGTGCTTGACGGAGCGCATAATCCCGACGGCGCCGAGGCGCTTTGCAAAATTATGAAAAAATACGGCGGACGAATAACCGTGGTCATTGGTATGATGAGGGATAAGGATTATGAAACGGTTTTAAAACGGACTTTACCGTATTGCAAATCGGCTGTTGCGGTAACGGTGGAAAATATGCCGCGCTCGCTTGACGCAGGGAAATTAGCCGCGACTGCAAATAAATATTGCCCGTGTACCGCGGCGGAAAATTATGACGCGGCAATTGAAAGCTCCCGCTTATCGGCGGGCGATGATCCGGTTTTCGTCTTCGGTTCACTTTATCTTGCGGGCGGGATCAGAGAAAAATTAAAAATTTTTTATAGTTGATTACTCTTTACGACAATTTTTTTAAGGACAAGCCTTTATTATATATGTAAGGCTTGTTTTTTATTTTCGGAGGTGAACTATATGTCGGTTGAAATCAGAGCAAGCGGCGAAACGGTAACTGCGTATCTGTCAGGTGAGCTTGACCACCATACCGCACGGGCAATGCGTGAGGCGATAGATAACGCGGTGGAGCTTAATATGCCGTCAAGGCTGGTGCTTAACTTTAAAAACATCAGCTTTATGGATAGCTCGGGCATAGGTCTTGTCATGGGGCGCTACAGAACCCTTTCTAAAACCGGAGCGGAGCTGGTCATAAGCGAAACTCCGCCGCAGATATATAAAGTAATGAAATTGGCAGGGCTTGAACGCCTGGCAAGATTGGAAAGCAGGTAATAAAAATGACGGTAAACAATAAATTTATGATGAATGTGTCGGCAAAATCGGCAAATGAAAGCTTTGCAAGGGCATGCATATCGGCGTTCGCAGCACAGCTTGACCCGACGCTTGAAGAGGTAAACGATATAAAAACTGCCGTGAGCGAGGCTGTTACAAATTGCATTGTTCACGCGTACAGGGAAAAAATCGGAAAAATTTACATAACAGGTGAGCTGCTTGAAGGAAACATAATAAGAATTAAAATTCGTGATACCGGCTGCGGCATAGAAAATGTGGAAAAAGCAATGGAGCCGCTCTACACCACGGTGGGCGGCGAACGGGCGGGACTCGGCTTCGCCGTTATGCAAAGCTTTATGGATTCTGTCAAGGTGCGCTCGAAGGTCGGAAATGGAACGACCATTGTTATGCAGAAAAAAATCAGCAGGCGCTACGGCATAAATGCTTAAGGAAAAAACCGACCGCGAGCTTTTCATCGAAAATAATCTGGGACTTGTACGCGCATTGTGCGTTCGTTTTTCGGGGCGCGGAATCGAGTATGACGATCTGTACCAGGCGGGCTGTATGGGGCTTGTTAAAGCAACCGATGCATTCGACAGCGAACGCGGACTTTGCTTTTCAACCTACGCCGTACCGGTGATAATGGGTGAAATGCGCAGACTGTTTCGCGACGGCGGGGCGGTAAAGGTTTCAAGAAGTGTAAAGGAGCTCGGAATGAAAATATCCCGCGAAAGGCAGAAACTCGAACAAAAATTATGTCGTGAACCGACTGTTAAGGAACTGGCTTTGTCGCTCGGCGTTTCTCCCGAGGATGTTGCCGAGGCTGTGTGTGCAGCGCAGCCGACGGTATCTCTTACCTGCGATGACGACGGTGAGATTACCGAAACCGATCTGCCGGTAATGAGCGCCGAGGATGAAATCTCCGACAGGCTGCTGATCAATTCCGCACTCGCAAAATTGAACGAGGAAGAAAAAAGGCTGGTAATGTATCGGTATTTTAATTCCCTTACCCAAAGTAAAACGGCAGAAAAAATGTCAATGACTCAGGTGCAGGTTTCACGCGCAGAAAAAAAGATTCTTGCAAAATTGCGGGAAATATTGAAGTGAATTCTACGCAAATATGTATATCGGCGTCGCAAAAACACAAGATATAGTGGAAAATGTCGCTTTTAAAAAAACTTTAAAAAAAAGATAAAAAAAGTGTTGACAAAGGGGAGGGGTTGTGGTATTATAATCTA
>URNB01000071.1 GCA_900549055.1 uncultured Oscillospiraceae bacterium | reverse complement strand
CTCGATTTTATATAATTGCATTTGCTAATGCAATTATTCAGTAGACATTATTTTATTAAACGCTTCGGGCTTGACAAACGGCAGGAAAGGAGTTATACTAATTTGCAAGTGAGTTGCAAATTGGAGTTGACTGCAGAATGAAAGGCCGCATTAAATATGCCTTGGCGGCGGCGCTCACAGCCGCCGTTATTTTTTTATCTGCCGGCTGCGGCGAGCTGCCCGAAAAAAGGAGCGGCTCGCTTCATGTGCTTTGCACGGTTTTTCCGCTTTACGATTGGGCGCGGAATATTGCGGGAGAGGCGGCAGAGGTGTCGCTGCTTAATGAAAACGGAGCGGATATGCACAGCTATCAGCCCACTGCGGCGGATATTGTGAGATTGCACAGCTGCGATGTTTTGATATACACCGGCGGCGAATCCGAAAAGTGGGTGGCGGATGTCATAAAAAGTTCGGAAAATAAAAATTCAAGGGTGCTTAAGCTCACGGAGCTTTTGGGTGACAGAACGGTGAACGAGCGCGAGGAGGGCACCGCGGTGCGAAGTGACGGGGATGAGACCGACGAGCACATTTGGCTTTCCCTTAAAAACGCCGGAATACTGACCGATAAAATCGCGGAGGCCTTGTGTGCGGCGGACGGTGAAAACGCAGCCGTTTACCGCAAAAATGCGGGGGAATATTCTAAAGCTCTTAAGACCTTGGATGAAAAATATACCGATGCTTTGAAAAACGCAAAACAAAAAGCCCTGATTTTTGCCGACCGTTTCCCGTTCAGGTATCTCACCGACGATTACGGACTGGATTATTACGCCGCCTTTCCCGGCTGTTCTGCCGAAACCGAGGCGAGCTTTGAAACGGTGATATTTCTTGCAAAAAAAGCCGATGAAAACGGCGACTGTATTTTTATAACCGAAACTTCAAACGGCGATATTGCAAATGCGGTAAACAGCAACACGTCAAAAAAGAATAAGAAAATTCTAACGCTTGACAGTATGCAATCCGTAAATAAAAAGGATATTAAAAACGGCTTGACCTATATTTCGGTTATGGAAAAAAATCTTGAGACGCTTGAAATCGGGGTGGAATGAATGACGCTTATAAGGGCTTGTGATTTGGCGCTTGGGTATGACGGAAAAACCGTTGCGGAAAATATAAATTTCACGGTAAACGAGGGCGATTATCTTTGCGTTATAGGTGAAAACGGCTCGGGTAAAAGCACGCTTATAAAAACTCTTTTGGGGCTTAACAAGCCTGTATCGGGCAGTCTTGAAACAGCGCTTGACTTAAAAAAGATCGGCTATCTGCCGCAGCAGACCGAGGTTCAGCGCGATTTTCCCGCAACAGTCGGCGAAATTGTTATGTCGGGCTTTGCGGGTAAATGCGGTTACCGCCCGTTTTACAGCGCGGCACAAAGGGCAGAGGCGCTTCTTAATATGCGCAAAATGGGAATAGAAAGCCTTGTAAAGCGCGGCTATGCCACTCTTTCGGGCGGGCAGCAGCAGCGGGCGCTGCTATGCCGCGCGCTTTGCGCCGCCGAAAGTCTTTTATTGCTTGATGAACCCACGGCGGGGCTTGACCCCGAGGCGGCGGAGGATATGTATAGACTTATATCAAGACTTAACAGAGACGGCATGACGGTTATAATGATAACCCACGATATACCCGCCGCAATGCTCGGAACACACATTTTGGAAATAGGCAAAAGCGGCTTTTTCGGCACGGCAGACGAATATACGGAGGCGAGGAAAAATGGCGGAAGCGTTTAAAAATTTACAGCTTTATTTCAGCTATCCGTTTGTGCGGTACGCGCTTATTGTGGGGGTTTTAATTGCCGTTTGTTCTTCGCTGCTCGGCGTGACTCTTGTGCTTAAACGCTTTTCGTTTATAGGGGATGGGCTTTCCCATGTGGCATTCGGCGCAATGGCGATTGCGGCGGTACTCAAATTTACAAACCAAACCGTAGTGATACTGCCGATAACCGTTATTTGCGCAATATTGCTTTTAAAGGGCGGCAATTCCTCAAAAATTCGGGGGGACGCCGCAATTGCAATGCTTTCCGTCGGGGCGCTGGCGTTCGGGTATCTGATAATGAATATTTTCTCGCCCTCCGCAAATGTTTCGGGGGATGTTTGCGGCACGCTTTTCGGCTCAACCTCAATTCTCACCCTGTCAAGGGGCGAGGTTATACTCTGCGCGGTGCTGTCACTCGTTGTAATAACCCTGTTTATACTGCTTTACAACAAACTTTTCGCCGTGACGTTTGATGAAAGCTTTTCACGCGCTACGGGGGTGAATACTTCGGCGTACAATATGCTTATAGCCGTTATAACCGCGGTGGTAATAGTGCTGGCTATGAATCTTGTGGGCTCGCTGCTTATATCGGCGCTTATAGTTTTTCCCGCGCTTTCCGCCATGCGGCTTTATAAAAGTTTTTTTGCCGTTTCGGTTTTTTCGGCGGTTTTCGCCGCGGTGTGCACCGTCCTCGGTATGATAATTTCCGTGCTTGCGGGAACGCCTGTGGGGGCTACGGTTGTGGCGGTGGATATAGCGGGCTTTATTTTATCCTACGCGCTCGGCAGGGCGCTTAAAAGGGGTTGAAAAATATGGTGCTGCACAATATTCCCCCGCTTTACGGCGAAAAGTCGGAAACGCTTATTTTAGGCAGCTTTCCGTCGGTTAAATCGCGCGAGGCGGAATTTTTCTACGGGCACCCGCAAAATCGTTTTTGGCGCGTGCTTGCGGGCGTGTTTTCCGCGCCTGTTCCCGAAACGGTGGAGCAAAAGAAAAAACTTGTGCTCGAAAACGAACTTGCGCTGTGGGACGTCATTGCGGAGTGCGAAATTACAGGCTCTGCCGATACAAGCATTAAAAACGTTAAACCGAATGATATTGCGGGTATAATTGAAAATACCGCCGTAAGCCGAATATTTGTAAACGGCAAAACGGCGGAAAAATACTATATCCGTTATATAGAAAAAACGGTGGGGCAAAAGGCAATCTGCCTGCCCTCAACCAGCCCCGCAAACGCGGCTTGGTCGCTTGACAGACTGATAAACGCGTGGCAGATAATAAAATAAGCTATCCTATTAAATACCCAACTCTTCATCCGAAACAATGTCTTCTTTCGGAATACCTGCGGTAATTACTTCATCCTCCCACTTCATCGCACGGCGCAACATAACAATCGGGAATGAGTGTATTTTTGCGTTATATTTCGCCGCCGCTTCGCTGTAGGTCATGCGGGCTTTGAGCTTTGCGTTTTCCGTCTGCTCAATTTGATTTAAAAGCTTTTGGGTATGCTCGTTTGATTTAAGCTCGGGGTATGCCTCCATAACCGCTTTGAAGTCATTTCCGTTGCGTATGCGCTTGCCGCTGCGGGCTTCGGCAAATTCCGAATACACATCGGTTTCGGATTTTCTGTATTTATCGGCAACGCGCTCCGCCTTGTCTATAAGGGCGGCGCCGGTTTCGGTTACCGCCGCTATATCCGATTTTGATTTTGCAATGGTGCTTTTAAGCCTTGCTATCGCGTTGAAATCTATTACCATATTAACCGCAAAAGCCAGCAGTATTGCAATAATAACCATAGGCAGATCGTATTTTTCGGGTATTTCATCGCCTGATACGGCAGCCGCGAATATAAAAACTATAAGCAGTTGCGAAACTATATACGCGCTGAAAAGCTTCAGCAGCTGGAGTAAAAGACTGTTTTTCGCGTTGTAATTCATAAAAAATCCCCCTTAACATATCAATATTATACTACCTATCGCCTTGTTTATCAAGACGGTTTTTGAAAGATTGTAAAAATCGCGGAGCGTTATTCGGTAGACGCGTTCTTTTTGTATTTGCCGGGGGATATGCCGACGGAAGTCTTGAATACCTTCGAGAAATAAAGAGAATCGGAAAAACCGCAGGAAAGCGCGGTAGATTTTACCGAAAAGCCTCGCTCCAAAAAATCCCGCGCTCTGTCAAGGCGGTATTTTGCAAGATATACCCCGGGCGGCGTTGCGCACACCCGCACAAAGCACCTGTGCAGAGTGGCGCGGCTTATGCCAAGCGCGCCGCACACCGCGGAAAGGTCAAAATCGGGTTTATGAAAATTGTTTTCAATTAAAGACCGCGCCGAGTCAAAGCAATCGTTTTCGCCCGATTTTGCGCAGTTCTCAAACATATCCGCGTAAACCCCCAGTATTGCCGAAGCCATGCCGTTCACGGTGTTCTTTTGCGTTCCGAGGCTTATTCGGTTTATAATATCGAAAAGCGGCATGATACTCTCTTTGTCTACCGCGCCGATTATGCAGTTATCCCTTGCAAAGTCTATCCTATTAAGCAAGGAAACATATTTTTCACCGTTAAACTCAATCCATGTGTATTCCCATGGCTCTTTTTCATCGGGGTAATACGCAATATTATCAAACGGGCGTATCACAAAGCTCTCCCCCGCCGCTAAAGCATAGCTTTTACCGCCGTTTATAAACGTTCCCTTACCCTTTATTATATAATGCAATACATAGCAGGTCCTTATGCCGGGTCCCCATGAATGTAAATCATGGCAGTCCTGCCGCCCGTAGCAGATCGTTGCAGGCATAAAAAATTCCTCCGTGAAACAAAAATACATATATTTGCAATAAAATATTATTGAAAATAATACTTTTATACCATATACTTAATTTACAATATTTTTTCACGGAGGTCAAGAAAAATGATTAAAAACACACCGCCCATGGGCTGGAATTCATGGAACACTTTCGGCGCGGATATAAACGAGCAATTAATAAAGGACACTGCCGACAAAATGGCGGAAAGCGGGCTTTTGACAGCGGGATATACTTACCTCGTTATAGACGACTGCTGGTCAAAAAAGGAACGGGATGAAAACGGCAGACTTGTTGCCGACCCCGAAAAATTCCCGAACGGAATGAAGGCTGTGGCTGACTATGTGCATTCAAAAGGGCTCAAATTCGGAATGTATTCCTGCGCGGGAAATCTTACCTGCGCGGGACATCCAGGCAGCTTTGAGCATGAATTTACCGACGCCGAAACTTTCGCCTCATGGGGCGTGGATTTTCTTAAGTACGATTATTGCTATCACAGCAACATAATTCACGGCAAGTATTTGTACCGCCGCATGGGCACAGCGCTCAAAAACTGCGGCAGAGATATACTTTTCAGCGCCTGCTCCTGGGGGGCTGACAATACCGCAGAATGGATACGCGAAACGGGTGCCGATATGTGGCGCTCAACAGGCGATATATTTGATGGATGGGATTCAATTAAAAGTCTTACCGAGCAACAGGAAAATATATTTGCTTACGGCGGCAAGGGCTGCTTTAACGATATGGATATGCTGGTAGTAGGCATGTACGGCAAGGGCTACGTAGGTCTTGAGGGGCTTGACGACACGCAGTACAAGACCCATTTTTCAATATGGGCATTGCTCGGTTCACCACTTATGATAGGCTGCGATATACGCAATATGAATGACGAAACCCTTAAAATACTTACCAACAGGGAGCTTATAAAAATAAATCAGGACGAAGCCTGCCGCCAGATATTCAAGCTGAACCCGATCTGGAACGACAATATCAAAGCGTATGCGCGTTTTCTTGAAAACGGCGATATAGCGCTCGGAGTCTTTAATTTCAGCGGTGAAGAGGGTGCGGTCAGAATAAATATTGACGAACTGGGGCTGCCCGAAAGCACCGGCAGAACGCTGTGTATGCAAAGCGTGTGGGAGGAAGAAACCGTGACGGTTACCAACGGCACTTTTATGCATAATATCAAGCCGTATGATTGCTTAGTATACCGCTGCAAAGTGGTAAATAAATAATGACCTACTGTATTCATTGCGGTAAAGAGCTTTCGTTTAACGACATAGGCGCGCACAAAAAATTTATAAACCGCGGCAGCCGCGAATTTATGTGCATAAGCTGCCTGTCGGCGGAGCTTAAGGTTCCCGAAAAACGTATTTACGAAAAGATTGAGTACTTTAAAAAACAGGGCTGCACGCTTTTTGTTTAAAAAAAGTCTTGACAAATTAAAATAGCGGTGCTATAATGACCTCAAACTTAAGAAAAGCTGTGACGAAGACGGTCTGAAATTTAAGCTTTAAGAGAGTCGATGGGTGGTGTGAATCGGCAGTGATAAATTTCGTTTGACCCATCGCTTCCGAGCCGGAGGGCTGAAATTTAAGTAGGTTTTCCCGTGATTGCTGCGTAAAGGCATAGGGATTGTTTGATTCCGAAGAGCGGCGGTTTTATAACCGCAATTTGAGTGGTACCGCGAGTGTTAATTCAACACCCGTCTCAAAGAAATTTGAGACGGGTGTTTTTTTATTTTAATTTCATCAAGGAGGAAGTAAAAAATGGCAACAGTATCGACCGATAAATTAAAAGAGGTAGCAAAGCGAATTCGCGAAATGCGTGAGATATGCGACATTACCGAGACGGATATGGCGAAAAAAACCGAAGTGAGCTTGGACGAATACAGGGCTTACGAAAACGGTGAGCTTGATTTTCCGTTCACCTTTATTCATAAATGTTCATTGGCTTTCGGAATAGGAATAACCGATTTGCTTGAAGGGCAGAGCGCCCACCTTTCCTCCTACACCGTTACCCGCAAGGGTCAGGGGCAGGAAACCGCTAAAGAGGACGGAATAGAAATTCAGAATTTGGCGCCGCTTTTCCGCAAAAAAATAGCCGAGCCTTATTGGGTGCGCTATGAATACAGCGAAGAGCTTCAAAGCAAGCCGATACATTTAACCAAGCACTCCGGACAGGAATTTGACTTTGTTATGAGCGGTAGACTAAAGGTGCAGATAGGCGAAAATGTGGAATATTTAAGCGAAGGCGACAGCATTTACTATAATTCCTCAACCCCCCACGGTATGATAGCGGTGGACGGCAGAGACTGCCTTTTCGTGGCGGTGGTGCTGCCCGGCGAGGACGTTAAGGAAAACGTTATACGCGATACCATAGTTTCGGCGCATTCGGGCAATAAAGAATATGTTTCCTCAAAATTTGTGGAGTGCACAGAAGCCGAAAACGGCGCGCTGCAAAAAATAGAGTTCAAAAACGAGGATAAATTTAACTTCGCCTTTGATATTGTGGACGAAATAGCGAAGAAAGATCCCGAAAAGCTTGCGATGCTGCACATTGATAAAAATAAGGTCGAGCGCCGCTTTACCTTTAACGATATGAAGCGCGCCTCTAATCAGTGCGCAAACTACTTTAAATCGCTCGGCATTAAAAAGGGCGACCGCGTAATGCTGGTGCTCAAACGCCACTACCAGTTCTGGTACGCAATACTGGCGCTGCATAAATTAGGCGCGGTTGCAATTCCCGCAACAAACCTGTTGCAGGAGCACGATTTTGACTACCGCTTTAACGCGGCAGAGGTAAGCGCAATAGTATGTACCGCCGACGGCGATGTGGCGCACCAGGTCGATTTGGCAGCGCCTGCAAGCCCCACCCTTAAAACCAAAATACTGGTGGGCGGCGAGCGCGAGGGCTGGCATAATTTTGATGAGGAGTTCCCGCTTTTCTCGGCGCACTTCTACCGCACCGAGGATACCGCCTGCGGCGACGACTTAATGCTTATGTTCTTCACATCCGGCACAACGGGCTACCCGAAGATTGCGGCGCATAACTATAAATACGCGCTCGGTCACTATGTCACGGCGAAATACTGGCACGGCGTAGATGAAAACGGGCTGCACTTCACCATTTCGGAAACCGGCTGGGGCAAGGCGCTCTGGGGCAAGCTTTACGGTCAGTGGCTGTGCGAGGGCGCGGTGTTTACATACGATTTCGACCGCTTTGACGCGGCGGATATACTGCCTATGTTTGCAAAGTACCATATAACCACCTTCTGCGCGCCGCCGACAATGCTCAGAATGATGATAAAGCAGGATATCTCGCAGTACGATTTATCCTCAATAAAGCATATGACCACGGCGGGCGAGGCGCTTAACCCCGAGGTTTACCGCCAGTTTGAAAAGGCTACGGGGCTGCAGATAATGGAGGGCTTCGGGCAGACAGAGCTTACCTTAATGATAGCAAACCTTATGGGCAACAGCCATAAGTTAGGCTCAATGGGCAAGCCTACGCCCGCATATGACGTGGATATATTAGACCCCGACGGCAACCCCGTACCCGACGGCGAAACAGGCGAGATTGTGGTTAAGACCTCGGATAAAGTACCTTGCGGATTATTTGCGGGATATTATAAGAATCAGGAAAAGACCGACGAGGTATGGCACGACGGCTACTACCACACTGGTGATACCGCGTGGCGTGATGAGGACGGCTTTTACTGGTATGTGGGCAGAGTGGACGACGTTATCAAGTCTTCGGGCTACCGCATAGGGCCGTTCGAGATAGAAAGCGTAATAATGGAGCTGCCCTATGTGCTTGAATGCGGCGTTTCCGCCGCGCCCGACGAGGTTCGCGGTCAGGTGGTAAAGGCAAGCGTAGTGCTTGTAAAGGGCACAGAACCGACCGAGGAGCTTAAAAAGGAAATTCAGGATTACGTTAAGCACCACACCGCGCCCTATAAATACCCGCGTATAGTGGTATTTAAGGACGAGCTGCCCAAGACCATAAGCGGCAAAATTCAGAGGAATAAGCTTTAATTCCGAATTCCGAATTAAAATATTGACAAATTTCCAAAACTGTGATAAAATACCAGTATCAAATTAAAAAGGCGCCGACGAAGAGGGCGCAGACTATCTGTTTTTAAGAGAGGCAGCGGTTGGTGAAAGCTGCTGAATAGGGGTTTGCGTTTGTAGCTTCTGAGCCGGGAGGAAGAAAGCGTGTTTGCGAGTAGACCCTCTCCGTGATTGCTGCGTAAATGCATAGGAATTGCTTGATTCCAAGAGGGGCGGTTTTAATACCGCAATTTGAGTGGTACCGCGGGTAACCGAAAAGTTTTTAAATTCGGCGCTCGTCTCAAAGTAACAGCTTTGGGGCGGGCGCTTTTTCCGTCCCTTGAAAGGGAGTAAGAAAATGGAACAAATGACAGGGCTTGATTTCAAATTAGGCGAAATTGCGGGCAGAATAAGGGAGCTGCGCGAAATTGAGGGGCTTACCGCCGCCGATATGGCTAAAAAGACCGCCGTAAGTGAAGAAGAATACCTTGCCTGCGAAAACGGCAGGAGCGATTTAAACTTTGCCTTTATTTACCGCTGCGCACTGGCTTTCGGCGTTGACGTTACCGATATTATTGAGGGGCAAAGCCCTAACCTTAAATCCTACACCGTGACCCGCCGCGGCGAGGGGCAGCGCATTGAAAAAGCGCACGGTATGACCTACTATAACCTTGCCGCGTCTTTCAAGAACCGCATAGCCGAGCCGCTTTATGTTAAAAGCGTGTTCAGCGAGGAGGCGCAGCACCGCGATATTGAGCTTACCACCCATACAGGGCAGGAGTGCGACCTTATTATTGAGGGTAAGCTAAAGGTTCAGGTGGGCGAGCATAAAGAAGTTTTAGGCCCCGGCGACAGCATTTATTACGACAGCTCAACACCCCACGGAATGATTGCGGTGGACGGCAAGGACTGCATATTCTACGCAATTGTTTTAAACCCGACGGGCGAGCCGATACCGGAACTTACGGGAACAAAGCCGAATGAAGAAATAACCCCCATATCGCGCGACGATAATAAGGACAGAATTTACAGGCAGTTTATTGATATTACCGAAAACGAAAACGGCACGCCGCTTTCAATTAAGTTTAAAAACACCGAGCGCTTTAATTTCGCCTTTGACCTTGTGGACGCATTGGCGGATAAAGACCCTGAAAAGCTTGCAATGCTGCATATCTCACGGGATAAGACCGAGCGCCGCTTTACCTTTAAGGATTTAAAGAAAGCCTCTAACCAGTGTGCGAACTACTTTAAATCATTAGGCATTAAAAAGGGCGACCGCGTAATGCTGGTGCTAAAGCGCCACTATCAGTTCTGGTTTGCAATGCTGGGGCTTAATAAGCTGGGAGCTGTTGCGATTCCCGCCACCAATCAGCTGCAGGAGCACGATTTCAGCTACCGCTTTAAAGCGGCGGGCGTTAAGGCGATTATCTGCACGGCGGACGGTGACACCGCCCACCAAGCCGATATTGCCGAAAAGGATTACGGCGAGCCGCTTATAAAGATGATTGTAAACGGCGAGCGAGAGGGCTGGCGCAGCTTTGACGAGGAATACAAACTTTACAGCACCCACTATGAAAGAACGGCGGACGCGCCCTGCGGCGACGACCTTATGCTTATGTTCTTCACCTCCGGCACAAGCGGCTACCCGAAAATTGCGGCGCATAGCTATAAATACGCGCTCGGGCATTTCCACACCGCAAAATACTGGCACAATGTTGACCCCGACGGACTGCACTTTACCATTTCCGATACGGGCTGGGCAAAGGCTATGTGGGGCAAGCTTTACGGGCAGTGGCTGTGCGAGGCAGCAACCTTTGTTTACGATTTCGACCGCTTTGACGCGGCGGATATACTGCCTATGTTTGCAAAGTACC
>URNB01000070.1 GCA_900549055.1 uncultured Oscillospiraceae bacterium | reverse complement strand
CTTAAAGCGGGCGCTTCGCAGTTAGTACCCGGCGAAGAAAAGCTCGCTGACGGCGGCTGTCCCATCTGTCAACTGCGTTGACGTCTCCCCACACCGTGGGGAGCCTTTGGTTTCTTCTTATTCTTCCGACTCTTTCGCACGGGTGTAAAACCCGTGCGATAATTTTATGCCCGCTATAAGCCCCATTTCAAAAAACGTCCGCCGCAGCGTGGTTATAGCTATTCCTATTGTTTCGTCCAATTCTTCGTGTTCTTCCCTACTGTTTCCAACCCTGTCCGCCAGTGAAAACAGTGACTTTTCCGCTTTTCTTACGGTTTTCTCGAAGCTTTCCTTTTCGGGAATTTCTATAAGCTCGCCGCCGTTTGCAAGATAATCGGATAAATACAGTAAATCGCACTTGCTCCATAGATCTGAAAATTCCATTTTAAACTTCTCCGTTCATAAAATATTTACATTTTGTTTCTCTGTAATTTAATTAGAGATTTCTCTAATATTATAACAGAATTATCTATAAATGTCAAGCACAAATTAGCATACAATCTAATTTTATTCGGATTTTCTTTGATTTTCTTTGTATTCAGGCTTATAATTGTTAAGAACGGAGTGATTACATAATGTCAACCGCAAAGAAAATTAAAATGATGCTTGTGGAACGCGATATGACAATGGCTAAATTAGCGGGTCTGTTGGATATTAAACCCCCAACATTAAGCTATAAAATAAAACGCGATAATTTCAGCGAAAGCGATTTAAAAAAAATCGCCGATGTTTTGGGCTATGAATATGAGGCGGTATTCACCGACAAAAACACCGGGAAAAAGATATAGGTAAAAATAGGCTCCCGGTGTTTAGGCTGCGGGTGTCCGGCGGACACCTCTGCGAAGCAGAAGCACCGACCGAGGCGGCAGCCGAGACGCTGGCAAAACCGTGCTTGATTTATACTGCGGCGCGGGTACAATAGGGCTTTCCATGGCGAAGGAAGCCGAAAAAATAATAGGCGTGGAAATAATTGAGCAGGCGGTAAGAGATGCGTGCTTTAACGCTAGGCTTAACGGCATAACTAACGCCGAATTTATATGCAACGACGCTGCGGGCGCGGCGGCAGAGCTTGCAAAAAAGGGTGTAAAGCCCGATGTTGTAATGGTAGACCCGCCGCGCAAGGGCTGTTCAGCGGAGCTGATAAGCACAATAGCCGAGGATTTTAAGCCTGAAAAGGTAGTATATGTCTCCTGCGACCCCGCCACCCTTGCAAGGGATATAAAGATATTCGGCGAAAAGGGGTATGAACTAAAAGAGTACACCCCGGTAGATATGTTCCCCCGCACCTCGCACGTGGAGACAGTATGCCTGTTAAAAGCAAAATGAAGTTTAGTAAAGTTTAATGTAAAGGAGCTTTAAAAAATGACAATTAACATAGCGGAAATTTTAGTTGCAAATTCCTGCGGCGTTTCTATGGTTTTACTGCTTTTGATTTTCAGAATACAAAACAGCGAAACAAGCCGCCCTGATGAAAGGCTTTACAACTGTATGTTAATTGCAACGCTTATGGCTCTTATAGCCGAAACCGCAAGCTTTTTAATAGACGGCAAGTTATTCCCCGGTTGTTTTGCGCTGCAATATATATGTAACACGATATGCACGGGCTTTACCGTTTTGGTAGGGTATTTATGGAACTTGTTTTTGGAGTTTAAAATATACCGCAGTATGAAAAGGCTTAAAAATAAAGCTTTAATTTTGGGTTTTCCGCTTTTTGCAGTTGCCTGCCTTATGGTTGTGAATTTATTCGGAAACGGAATTTTTTTCGATATTTCGGATACAAACGTATACACCCGCGGCGGGCTTACCCCGATACTCTACGTTACGGTGTTGATCTATTTTGTAGAAAGCATATGCGCGGCGCATTGGGCGAAATACAAGGGAAACTCGGTGAAATTTTTTCCTGTATATTATTTTGTTATTCCCTGCCTTATAGGCATAGTGGCACAGGTCATGTTTTACGGCATTTCCACGGGTTGGGCTTCAATAGCGATTGGCTTTGTTTTCGTAAGCCTGCAATTGCAGACCTTTAATTCGTTTGTTGACGATATATCGGGGCTTTTCAACCGCAAATATTTTAATTTTTATATGGAAAAGCTGTGCAAAACCAAGCGCGCCGATATTTACGGAATATTGCTTGACGTGAATAACTTTAAAAAGATAAACGACGATTACGGGCATTATGTAGGTGACGGCGCAATTCGCAACATAGGCAAAATTCTATCCGAATCCGTACCGAAAAACGCCGTGCCCATGCGAATGGCGGGCGATGAATTTATAATTATAATTACGGACGGCTCGGAAAAATCCACCGCCGAACTGAAAAATACGATTCGGGAAAATATAAACCTTTTCAACAACACGACCGACAGGCCTTACAGGCTCTCAATGGCTATGGGAACGGCAGAATTTCACGGCGAAAGCCTTAAAGAATTTCTTTTAAATATTGACAGGGATATGTATTCCGATAAAAAAGAATACTATTTAACGCACGAAAGATGATTTTTATACCGTCTTAACAAGAATTTGAAAGGAGCGCTTTAAATGCTTATATCACTCTGCTTTACCGCTTTCGGCTATCTTTGCGGCAGCATACTTTTCGCCCGCGTTTACGGCGCGCTTTTCGGTAAGGACCTAATTTCAAACAGCACTGACGGCAACCCCGGCACCTCAAACGCGTTTATTTACGGCGGTATGCTTTGCGGAACGCTGACGTTGCTCGGCGACCTGATAAAGGGATTTCTGCCTGTTTTTCTTTACCTTTATATGACCCGCGGCAATATGGATATTTATTTGGCACCCGTGCTGGTTTCCCCCGTGCTCGGGCATATTCTCCCCTGCTTTTACCGCTTTCGCGGCGGCAAGGGCATATCCGTTTCGTTCGGCTGCCTTTTGGGGCTTTTGCCCGCAGCCCTGCCGCTTTTGAACCTTGCGGCAATTTATATTTTGCTCTCGGTAGCGGTGCGCATATCCCCGCATTATTACAGAACAATTGTAACCTACTGCCTTTTTACCGCAATCTGCGCCCGTTTTGCGGTTTCCGCGGGGGTCACGCTCGGGTGTGCGCTTATTTCGCTGTCAATTATATTCCGCCACTTAAAAAGCCACGAGGAAAAACAAAAATTTGAGGTTTCGCTGCCCGTATTTCGACATATTGCGGGAAAGTAATACAAAACACTTGAAATATAAAATGCGCCGTTGTATAATAAAATGTAATTACCTTGTGAGTGATTGCAAATTTATTAAAAAACGGGGTATATGTATTATGGTTAAGGCTGTTGTAGGCGCAAACTGGGGCGACGAGGGCAAGGGTAAAATTACCGATATGCTTGCGGGAAACGCCGATTTTGTCGTTCGTTTTCAGGGCGGTGCCAACGCGGGTCACACTATAAAAAATAAGTACGGCAAGTTTGCGCTGCACACTCTGCCGTCGGGCGTGTTCAACGAGGGCGTTACAAACTGCATAGGCAACGGTGTTGCGCTTGATGTTGACAAGCTGTTAGAGGAATATAACAGCATAGTTGAAAAGGGCGTTCCCGCACCCAAGCTTGTAATTTCCGAGCGCTGCCAGATGGTTATGCCGTATCACGTGCTTTTTGATGTTTACGAGGAGGAGCGCCTCGGCAAGGCAAGCTTCGGCTCTACAAAATCGGGTATTGCGCCGTTTTATTCGGATAAATACGCGAAGATCGGCTTTCAGGTCTGCGAGCTTTTTGACGAAAGGGCGTTGAGAGAAAAGCTTGAGCGCGTGCTTGAGGTCAAGAATGTTTTGATTGAAAACCTCTATCATAAGGAAAAGCTTTCGGTTGACGATATTTTCAATAAAATGATGGAATGGAAAAAGGGCATTGCGCCGCTTGTGGGCGATGTTCGCAAAATGCTTTATGAGGCCGATAAGGCGGGTAAAACAATACTGCTTGAGGGTCAGCTGGGCACTATGAAGGATACCGACCACGGCATTTACCCGATGGTCACCTCCTCCAACACATTGGCGGGCTACGGCGCTGTGGGCGCAGGTCTTCCGCCCTATGCAATTAAAGAAATTTACACCGTTATAAAGGCTTATTCATCGGCAGTGGGCGCGGGCGCGTTTGTCAGCGAGATATTCGGGGACGAGGCGCAGCAGCTGCGCGACCACGGCGGCGACGGCGGTGAATACGGCGCTACCACGGGCAGACCGCGCAGAATGGGCTGGTTTGACTGTGTAGCCACCAAATACGGCTGCGAGGTTCAGGGCACGACCCACGCAGTGCTTACGGTTGTTGACGCGCTTTCATATCTTGACGAGATCAAGGTCTGCACCGGCTATGAAATTGACGGCAAGGTAACAAAGGACTTCCCTGTTACGGGTCTTCTTGAAAAGGCAAAGCCCGTGCTTACCACCCTGCCCGGCTGGAAATGCGATATAACCGGAATTACCGAATATGACAAGCTGCCCGAAAACTGCCGCAAATATATTGAATTTATAGAGCAGGAAATTGGTTTTAAAATACATATGGTAAGCAACGGTCCTGCACGCGAAAACATTATTATTAAAGAATAACCCGGGAGAATAAAATGAATTTTACTCCAATTGACAATAACGGAACGGTAGATGGCTTCTGCCTTATAAAAAATCTCGATAAAAAGACCTCCTCAAAGGGCGATACATACCTTGATATGACCCTATCGGACGCAGGCGGCGAAATAAACGCAAAGCTTTGGCGGTACAACCCCGCCGTTCACGGCGAATATGATGTAAACGAGCTTGTGAAAATTCGCGGCGTAATTTCGCAGTACAACGGAAATGACCAGTTGAAAATTGACCGCATACGCAAAATAACCCCCGAGGATAATGTTAAAACAGAGGATTTTGTTAAGTCCTCGGATTATTCGGGCGAGCAGATGTATGACGAGCTGTACAGAATAGCCGACAGCTTTGAAGATGAGGAGCTTAAAGCGATAGTTACCGCTATTTTAGCCGATAACCGCTTGGCGCTGCTTTACTGGCCTGCGGCGTTTAAGCTGCACCATGCTTTGCGCGGCGGTCTGCTTATGCACTCGTTATCGATAGTAAGGCTGGCGGAGGGCGTTTGCAAGGTCTACCCGTTTGTGGACAGGGAGCTTTTGATTGCGGGCGCAATTTTGCACGATATTGCGAAGCTTTCGGAATTTACTGTTGCCGATACGGGAATTGCAACAGGTTATTCAAACGAGGGCAATCTGCTCGGTCACCTGGCAATGGGCGCTATGGTAATTGATAAATACGCAGAAAAGCTCGACATAAGCCGCAAAACGGCAATGCTGCTTGAGCATATGGTGCTTTCTCACCACGGCGAACCGGAGTTCGGTGCGGCGGTAAGACCTATGTTTATTGAGGCGGAGCTTTTAAGCGAGCTTGACCTTATGGACTCACGCGTTTTTGAAATGCGCGAGGCGGTTGCCGCAACCAAGCCCGAGGATTTTTCATCTCGGCTTTGGGCACTTGATAACCGTAAGCTTTTCAATCACTCCCGCACCGAGCTTGACAGCGGTGTTAAGCTGTTCTGATAACAGGACGAAAAAAACACATAATATATAAAAAACGAAAGGAAGAATAAAAAATGAAGATCACAAAGGATATGCTTATAGGCGAGGTACTTGATATTGACAGCAGCGCGGCTGAATATTTCTTTGAAATAGGCATGCATTGCCTGGGCTGCCCCGCTTCCCGCGGCGAAAGCATTGAGCAGGCGTGCGAGGTTCACGGAACCGACTGCGACGCACTGCTTGAAAAGCTTAACCGTCACTTTGAAAATAAATAATGGCGTTGAGTTTAAGGCTCGCGCTTATCTCCGCCCTCGTGCCGCCCGGTGCGAGGGTGTGCGATATAGGGACAGATCACGGCTATTTACCCATTGAGCTTATAAAGCGCGGGGATATTAAAAGCGTTATTGCGACAGATATTCGTAAAATGCCGCTTGCAAGCGCCGAGAAAAACATTAAGTCGGCAGGTGTAGGCGGCATAACGCTTCGCCTGTGCGACGGGCTTGAGGGTATAGCGCAAAACGAAGTTGATACTGTAATAACGGCGGGTATGGGCGGCGAGGTTATAGCCTCAATACTGGCACGCTCTGCCATTCCCACTGCCTCGCCCGCTCCGCTGCTTATCTTGCAGCCTACCACCTCGCCCGAATTTTTAAGGCGGTTTTTATGCGAAAACGGCTTTGAAATTATAAGCGATACCGCGATTTGCGAAAATAAAAAGCTTTATTCAGTCATGACCGCGCGGTATATAGGCGAAAAATATAATTTCGGCGAGGAATTTTACTACTGCGGAAGAGTAGACCCGCGAACGGAAGACGGTGCAAAATACATAGAAAAGCAATATTTGCGGCTTAAAAAATGCGCCGACGCGCTTGAAGATATCCCTGAAAAGCAGGAAGAATACAGGCGATTCGCGGAAATTTCCGCCGCGCTTAAAAAGAAACTTACGGAGAACCAAAATGGCATTTGACGGAGCATTTTTACACAAAACGGTAACAGAGCTGCAGACTGCCGAAAATACGTTTGTAGATAAAATATACCAGCCCTCAAAGGATGAGCTGGTCTTTTTGCTGCGCAAAAGCGGATTTTGCAAAAAACTCCTTATAAACGTGCGACCGGGGGCTGCGCGTATTCAGTTCACCGAAACGAAATACGAAAACCCCGCCGTGCCGCCTATGTTTTGCATGCTTATACGCAAATATCTCTCATCGGCGCGGCTTTTAAAGGTGAGCCAGCCCGGGTTTGAAAGAATAGCCGAGCTTACATTTTCCTACACAAACGAGATGGGCGATATTGCCGAAATTCGCCTGGCGGCGGAGTTTATAGGCAACAAGACTAATATTGTGCTTATAAACGAAAACGGCAAAATTATTGACGCACTGCGCCATTCAGACCCTGAATCTGGCGGCAGAATGATACTGCCGGGCGCTGCCTACACCTATCCGGAGCGGAGGCACAAGCTTGATCCGCTGACCACCGATACAAAAGCGATTATCGAAGCCGCCGAAAAATTGGGCGGCGAGCTTTCCTCGGCGCTGCTTAACACGGTTGACGGGTTTTCGCCGCTGTTATGCCGCGAGGCAGCATATAAAGCCGAGCTTTCGGGCAGTCTTTCAGCCGCGCTCGGCGGAATAATATCCGATTTAAAAAACAGCGGCACTCCCCTGCTGCTTATAAAAAGCGACGGCACACCGCAGGATTTCAGTTTTACCGATATTTCGCAATACGGCAGTTTGTTTGAGAAAAAGGTATTCGAAAGCTACTCGCAGCTGCTTGAAGAATTTTATTCGGCGCGCGATACCGCTGACCGAATGAAGCACGCCGCGAGGGATATTGTAAAACTTGTTAACAACCTGAAAGCGCGCACCGAAAAAAAACTTGCTTTGCGTATGCAGGAGCTTAAAAGCTGCGAAAACCGCGAGCAACTGCGAATTTACGGCGAGCTTTTAAAGGCTAATCTTTACAAAGCCGTGTCGGGAGCAAATTTTATTGAAGTTGAGAATTACTACGACGATATGAAGCAGATTCGTATTCCGCTTGACCCCGCGCTTTCCCCGCAGAAAAACGCAGCGAAATACTTTAAGGACTATAAAAAAAGCCACACGGCGGAGCAGACCTTAACAGAGCTGACACGGCGGGATGAACAGGAGCTTATTTACTTTGATTCGGTGCTTGACAGTATTTCCCGCAGCCGCACCAAGGCAGAAATTGCCGAAATTCGCGATGAACTGACCGCGGGCGGGTATTTAAAAGCGCCCGCGACTAAGCCAAAAAAAACGCAGGCGCCAGTGCTGCGGGAATATAAATCTGCCGAGGGGTACAGAATAATCGTAGGCAAAAACAACCGCCAGAACGACTATATTACCACCACCCTTGCCGCCAAAAACGATTTGTGGTTTCATACCAAGAATATTCCCGGCTCGCATGTGGTTGTAATGTGCGGCGGCAAAGAGGTATCCGACGAAACGCTGGTTTACGCCGCAACGCTGGCAGCAGAAAATTCATCCGCCGCTGCAGGCGCGCAGGTGCCTGTTGATTACACGCCGATAAAATTTGTAAAAAAGCCGAACGGCGCAAAGCCGGGAATGGTTATTTATACGACAAATAAGACGCTTTATGTAACGCCGGACAATGGGGGTAAATTATGAATATCGGGGTATCAACCGCTTCGTTTTATCCGCTTGAAACCGAGGCGGCCTTAGAGGAGCTCGGAAAGGCGGGAGTAAAGCATACCGAAATATTTTTCAATGCGCTGTCGGAGTTGAAGCCCGCATTTATCGATATTCTCGAAGATATTTTGGACAATTACGGTATGAAGGTAACCTCGGTTCACCCTACCATGTCGCTTGCGGAATCGTTTATGATATTTTCAAGCTACGAGCGCCGTTATTACGAGGCGGAGGAGCAATACCGCCGTTACTCCGAAATTGCGGCGCGCTTCGGTGCAAAATATATTATTATGCATGGCGGCAAGCCTAACGGACTCACAACCGATGAGGAATATTGCGAGCGCTATATGCGCCTTAAGGAAGCAACGCGGGAAAACGGCGTTGCCGTACTGCAGGAAAATGTGGTACGCTACCGCGCGGGTGATATTGAATTTTTACGCTCAATGCGCAATATTTTGGGAGATGAGGCAGAATTCTGCATCGATTTAAAGCAGGCACTGCGCTGCGGTTATGATCCGTACACGCTTATAAACGAATTTTCGGAAAATATAAAGCACTATCACATAAGCGACCATTCCACAGCCTCTGACTGTATGCTCCCCGGAAACGGCGGTTTTGACTTTGCGGAATTTTTCGGGACACTTAAAAACGGCGGCTTTGACGGCGCCGCAATAATTGAAGTATATAATAACGCTTATAAGGAATACGGTGAGATATTCGACTCCTACCGCAGGCTGGTTAGTGTGACAGGACTCGAATGCCGCATAAGCAATATCAAAAGCCGCAAAACCGCGCCGAAATATGTTGAAAATAATATAAAATAAAATTATTTGAGAAAAAAAGAAAAAAACACTTTATTTTTGCTTGAATACTTGGTATAATGGTATGGATACCTGTATCAAGGTACTTTGTTAACAATGGGTGTGCGCGTCGGCTTCGGCGCGGCGTCCGTAAAAAAATCAGGAGGTCGATTCTTAATGAGTCACAAGTACGTTTACCTTTTCAGCGAAGGCAACGCAAAAATGCGTGAGCTTTTGGGCGGTAAGGGTGCTAACCTTGCAGAAATGACCGGTTTAGGTCTTCCCGTTCCGCAGGGCTTCACCATTTCCACCGAGGCTTGCACCCAGTATTATGAAGACGGTCAGAAGATCAACGATGAAATCCAGGCTCAGATAATGGAATACATCGAGAAGATGGAAGCTATCACCGGCAAAAAGTTCGGCGATAAGGAAAACCCGCTCCTCGTTTCCGTTCGTTCGGGCGCACGCGCTTCAATGCCCGGTATGATGGATACCATTCTTAACCTCGGTCTTAACGAAGAGGTTGTTAACGTAATTGCGGAAAAGTCTAACAATCCCCGTTGGGCTTGGGACTGCTACAGAAGATTTATTCAGATGTACTCCGACGTTGTTATGGAAGTCGGCAAAAAGTATTTCGAGCAGCTGATTGACGCTATGAAGGAAAAGAGAGGCGTTACTCAGGACGTTGAGCTTACCGCTGATGACCTCAAAGAGCTTGCAGGCCAGTTCAAGGCTGAATATAAGTCTAAAATAGGCACCGATTTCCCGACCGATCCTAAAGAGCAGTTGATGGGCGCTATCAAGGCTGTTTTCCGTTCATGGGACAACCCCCGTGCAAACGTTTACCGCCGCGATAACGATATCCCTTATTCCTGGGGTACTGCCGTTAACGTTCAGATGATGGCGTTCGGCAACATGGGCGACGATTGCGGTACAGGAGTTGCGTTCACCCGCGACCCGGCTACCGGTGCTAAGGGCCTTTTCGGTGAGTTCCTCACCAACGCACAGGGCGAAGACGTTGTTGCAGGCGTTCGTACTCCTATGCACATTTCCGAAATGGAAGAGAAATTCCCCGAGGCTTTCAAGCAGTTTAAGGATGTTTGCCAGAGACTTGAAAACCACTACCGCGATATGCAGGATATGGAGTTCACCGTTGAACACGGCAAGCTCTTCATGCTCCAGACCCGTAACGGTAAGAGAACCGCTCAGGCTGCTCTTAAGATTGCCTGCGATCTGGTTGACGAGGGTATGATTTCCGATGAGGAAGCGGTTCTTATGATAGACCCGCGTAACCTTGATACACTTCTCCACCCGCAGTTTGACGCTAAAGCTTTAAAGGCTGCAACTCCGGTTGGCAAGGCTCTCCCCGCTTCCCCCGGCGCTGCCTGCGGTAAGATCGTATTCACCGCTGAAGACGCTAAGGCTTGGGGCGCTCGCGGCGAGAAGGTTGTTCTCGTTCGTCTTGAAACCTCACCTGAAGACATTGAGGGTATGAAGGCTGCTCAGGGTATACTCACCGTTCGCGGCGGTATGACCTC
>URNB01000069.1 GCA_900549055.1 uncultured Oscillospiraceae bacterium | reverse complement strand
ATTCCTACCTGCTCGCTGAGCTGGCGGATTGCATGAATCGCTTTCTTTGCAGCCTCTGTGGCGGAAAGCCCTTCAATATTTTCGCCCATTGCCTTTGCAATGTCCTTATATTTTTCGCCGGTATACTCAGCGTTATAAGCCATTACGGTAGGCAGAAGAATTGCACAGGCTTTGCCGTGCGGCGTGTCATAATAAGCCGAAAGTGTGTGTGCCATTGAGTGGTCAACACCGAGTCCGACATTCGAGAAGCCCATACCGGCAACATACTGACCGAGCGCCATACCCTCTCTGCCTTCCTTGCCGTTCTTAACGGCGTCGCGCAGAGAGCGTGCAATAATTTCGATAGCCTTAATGTGGAACATATCCGAAAGCTCCCAGGCGCCCTTGGTTATGTAGCCCTCGATTGCGTGGGTAAGCGCGTCCATACCGGTCGCAGCGGTAAGGGATGCCGGCATTGTAGACATCATATCCGGGTCAACAACGGCTACTACCGGAATATCGTGAGCGTCAACGCAAACGAACTTACGCTTTCTCTCAACATCGGTTACAACATAGTTTATGGTAACCTCTGCTGCGGTGCCTGCGGTTGTGGGAACCGCGATTATCGGAACACACTTATTCTTTGTGGGAGCAACGCCCTCTAAAGAGCGAACATCCTCAAACTCGGGGTTGTTTATAATAATACCGATTGCCTTAGAGGTATCCATTGAAGAGCCGCCGCCTATTGCTACTATGCAGTCGGCGCCGTATGCCTTAAACTCGGCAACACCGTGCTGTACATTTTCAATTGTGGGGTTGGGCTTTATATCGGAATAAAGCTTGTACTCTATGCCGGCATTCTCAAGAATATCGGTAACCTTTTTTGAAACGCCGAATTTAACAAGATCCGGGTCGGAAGCAACAAAGACCTTTTTAAAGCCTCTGCTCTTAATTTCTTCCGGTATAGCGGCAATGGCGCCCGCGCCATGGTATGAGGTTTCATTCAACATAAATTTGTTCATAAAAATTCACCTTTTCCGTAAATTTAATAAATCAGAGTAGTTTTTCAACCCTCTGATTTATATTATACATATAGATTTAGATTTTTCAATGACAAAATAGTGAATTTTTTTTAAACCGTCAAATCAGCAAAATCCGCCCCGATAAAATTGGCTAACTTTTCGGGAGAGACCTTAACCTGAAAGCCCACCTTGCCTGCGCTTACATAGAAAAATTCACGCCCTTCGGCACTTTCGTCAATAACTGTTTTGAATTTTTTCTTCATACCCACAGGCGAGCATCCGCCGTGAATATAGCCCGTAAGCGGCAAAAGCTCCTTTTGCTTGAGCATTGAAACTGATTTTGCACCCACCGCGCGCGCCGCGGCCTTTAAATCAAGCGTTTCGGCAACGGGTATTGCAAACACAAAGTGTTCCCTATCGCCCGATTCGGTAACAAGGGTTTTAAAAACACAAGCGGGGTCTTCGCCCAAAACCTCGGCTATCTTTACCCCCTCGGTAAGCTCGGGAGAGTAAGAAAACGGCTCATATGCGATTTTTTCCTTATCGAGCACCCGCATAACATTTGTTTTTACCATTATTTAAACACTTCTCCGTTTACAATAACCGTTTTAAGGTTAATATCCTTATCCACTATAAGCATATCCGCGTCAAAGCCCGCCTTTATCTGCCCTTTGCTTACGCCGAGCATTTCGGCAGGAGTACGGGAAGCCATTCTCACCGCGTCGTCAAACGGTATTCCGAATTTTACCGCGGTTTTAACGCAATCAAGCAGCGTTGCGCTGCTGCCCGCTATTGTGCCGTCGGCAAGGCGTGCCGCGCCGCCCCTTAAAAACACCTTAAGTCCGCCTGATTCATACTCGCCGTCAGGAAGCCCCGCGCTCCTTATACTGTCGCTTATAAGGGTCATACGGTCAGCGCCGAACATCTTATAGGTAGCAAGCACCACGGGCTTTGAAATGTGAAAGCCGTCGCATATTATCTGCGCGTAAATATGGTTTACAAACCCCGCGCCGATAGGTCCCGGATTGCGGTGATGAAACGGCGGCATTGCATTATAAATGTGGGTAAGGCAGTTCGCGCCGTTTTTAATTGCCTCGTTAGCGGTATCAAAATCACAGTCGGTATGACCTAAAGATACAATGCAATCCGGAGTTACGGCTTTTATAAATTCCATGCTGCCGGGTCTTTCGGGGGCAACGGTTATCATCTTAACATTTTTAAACTGCACGAATTCCTCTGCGGAGGGATTCTTTATATATTTCTCATTCTGCGCGCCCTTATGCTTTTCGGAAATATAGGGTCCCTCAAAATGAAAGCCCAAAATATTCGCTCCCGCAAAATCAGTCTTTGCGTTTACCACCTTTAAAAGGCTGTCATACCCCATTGTCATTGTGGTGGGCAGAAAGGAGGTTGTGCCGTGCTCCGCATAAAAGCGGCACATCGGCTCAAAATCCGCATCCATTGTGTCCATACCTATGCAGCCGTGGGTATGCACATCGATAAGACCCGGTATAAGGCGGTTGCCCTCGGCGTTAATATCGCCGTTTTTTCGGTTTTCATCAACCGATATAATTTTGCCGCCCTCGGTCACAACGGTTTTTAATTCGCCGTTTATTTCGGCATTATAAATAATCATACTGCCGCCCGCCTTAATTCTCGCTGTAAATTACCGTAATATCGGGGTGAAGCTGCAAAATAGAAGCAGGAATTTCAGGGGTGATAGGCCCGTAAAACGCCTTTTCGAGTATGTCACGCTTTGCCTTGCCGTTGGCTATAAGCAAAATTTTCTTTGCCTGCATAATGGATACCATGCCCATTGTTATAGCCTTTTTCGGCACCTCATCCTCATTCGCAAAAAAGCGGGAATTAGCCTTTATGGTGCTTTCGTGCAGGTCTACAACGTGGGTGCTTTTAACAAAGTATTTATCAGGCTCGTTAAAGCCTATGTGGCCGTCAAGACCGATACCCAAAAGCTGCAGATCAATGCCGCCCAATTCCGCAATATGCTCGTCATAGCGCTGACCCTCGCCCGCCAAATCGACCGCGCAGCCGTTGGGGACAAAGGTGTTGTTAATGCTTATATTTATGTGGTCAAAGAAATTGTGGTTCATAAAATAGCGATAGCTTTGATCGTTTTTGCCGTCAAGCCCAACATATTCGTCAAGGTTTACGGATGTTACGCCGCTGAAATCAATATCGCCCTTGTTGTACCAGTCAATAAGCTGCTTATAGGTGCCGAGGGGCGAAGAACCCGTGGCAAGCCCCAAAACGCAGTCGGGCTTTATGATTACCTGCGCCGAAATAATATTGGCGGCGTGGCGGCTCATTTTTTCGTATGTATCAACGGTTATAAATTTCATTATTTTCCCTTTCCTTTAAATTCAAAAACCTGCGTGAGCAACGGCTGTGCGCCTGTTATGGGGTCTTTTTCCATAATAAGTATATCCTTCATATACTCATCCCACTTTTTAACCACGGGACTTTCATTCTGAACCCTTGCGGCGAAATCAAGCCCCTTTGCGCACTCATAATACCCGAAAAGCTCATTGCCGACATTCCAAATGGAATAATTCACTATTCCCGCGTCGGATAATACCTTCTTCATTTCATCCCAAATATTATCGTGCCGTTTTTTATATTCCTCAAGGCAGCCGTCCTTAATTGCAGCCTTCCAAGCATATTTTTCCATAGCTTAAATACCCTCATAAAGACCCTCATCCGCCATTTTGTTGAGAGCGGCGGAAACGGTATCCTTATCCTCCTTATAGGTAACGCCGTACCATTTATCCTCGGCAACCATTACCTTAACGCGCTTTTCGCCGCTTTCGATAAGCTTTGAAACCACGCTCGGCAGGAAATATTCGGATTTGGGAACATTTATTTTTTCCTTTAAAAAATCAACAAAGCCGTCGGCAGCGTAATCGAACAGATCCGGCATAAAGCCCCAAAGATTCATCGAAACCACCGTATCCGGAGACATTGCGGTCCAGGTCTTGCCGTCGTCCTCTGTATATTTGCAGTCGACTATTTTAGTGCGCTCGGTAACCGACTTCAATTCGCCGTTTTCAATTTCGCACACTCCGCGCGAAACAGAGCCGTTATCGGTCAGCGTATTCGCAAGGCGGAAGCCTACCATGCAGTAGTCCTTATCGTTATTGCGGAGAAAATCAGCCATATGCGTAAAGGCGGTTTTACCGTAGTAATCGTCGGCGTTTATTACCGCAAACGGCTCGTGAACCACATCCCTGCAGCAAAGCACCGCGTGAGCGGTACCCCACGGCTTTGTGCGGTCGGCAGGACAGGTAAAGCCCTCGGGCAATTCGTCTGTTTCCTGGAAAACATATTCGGTTTTAACCATTTTTTCAATATGCTTTGCGGTAACCGCTTTAAAATCCTCTTCAATAGCCCGCTTAATAACAAAAACGACTTTATTGAAGCCTGCCTTTACCGCGTCATAAACCGAGTAATCAAGCAGTATTTCACCGTTTTTGCCTATCGGAGCTATCTGCTTTAAGCCACCGAAACGGCTGCCCATTCCGGCTGCCATAACCACAAGCGTAATATCCTTATTCATATACAACACTCCTTTAAGCAATATAATAACATATTTCCCCGAAAAATACAATCGTCAATCAGTTTACAATCGGCTTTTTTTATTTAAAAATCGGCTATGTATTGAATTTTATAAAATTTCATTGTATAATCAGTTTATAAATTTTACGGAGATTAAAAATGAAGGTTACTTTTTATACACTCGGCTGCAAGGTTAATCAATACGAAACTGAGGCAATGCGCGAGGCGTTCGCCGCCGCAGGGCATACACCTGTGCCGAACAGTGCCCCGTTTGACGCGGCGGTAATAAACTCCTGCACCGTAACGGCAGAGAGCGACCGCAAAACGCGGCAGCTGCTGCACAAGGTACGCCGCGAAAACCCCGAGGCAATAATAATTCTTACCGGCTGCATGGTTCAGGCGTTTTCCGAAGAGGCAAAAGCGCTCACCGACGCGGATATTGTCTGCGGCAATACAGATGTTAAAAAATCGGTCGAATATGCCGAGCGTTTTTTAAAGGACGGCGAGCGCATATTCGAAGTAAGCGGGCATAAAAAAACCGAGCGCTTCAACACGCCCGTGCTTTCAAGCTTTGCGGAGCGCACGCGGGCGTATATGAAAATAGAGGACGGCTGCGACCGCTACTGTACATACTGCATTATACCCACAGCCCGCGGCAGCGTGCGCTCAAAGCCGCTTGCGGAAATTGCGTCGGAGGCGGAGACCTTAAGCCGTGCGGGTTTTTCGGAAATCGTGCTTGTTGGAATAAACCTTACCTCCTACGGCAAGGGTGAGGACATGGATATTTGCGACGCAGTGGAGGCAGCGGCAAGACCCGACGGCATTAAAAGAGTGCGTTTGGGTTCGCTTGAGCCCGATCACATGAGTGATAGTGTGCTCAAAAGGCTTAAAGCGCAGAAAAAATTCTGCCCGCAGTTCCATTTATCGCTTCAATCGGGGTGCGATGAGACCCTCAAGCGAATGAACAGGCATTACGATACGGCGTTTTACCGTGACCTTGTAAGCCGCATACGCACGGTTTTTGAGGACGCTTCTGTCACGACCGATGTAATGGTGGGATTCGCCGGAGAAACCGAGGAGGAATTCTCAAAAAGCCTTGCCTTTGTGAAAGAAATAGGCTTTGCCAAGACCCATGTTTTTGCTTATTCAAGGCGGCGCGGCACGGTAGCCTACGGTCTGCCGGGGCAAATAACCCGTGCGGAGAAAGCCGAGCGCAGCCGCAGAATGATAGAGACCGCCCTTTCCTGTGAGGAGGAATTCCTAAAAAATCTTGTCGGTAAAACCGAATGCGTGCTTTTCGAAACAGCGGAGAACGGCTTTGCGGAGGGCTACACCGCAAATTATTCGAGAGTTCGCGTTAAAAGCGATGAAAGCCTCGGCGGAAAAATTCTGCCGGTTAAAATAACCGCGTCGGAAAAGGAATACTGCATAGGTCAAATAAAATAATAATTAATATCCCACGCGGGAAGCCCCGGAAAATGCCGCATATAAATGCGGTAATCGTTTCTGATTTTGCAAACCGCGCGCGGTATGTCCGTAAGGTCGCCTGTTCTGTGGTAACAGGCGATCTGCATTTTCGTTCGGCAGCGCAGTATTGTGCTTTCGGCGCCCTTAAGCATCGCAGTCTCACTGCCCTCAACATCCGCTTTTATAAAGGAAAAACCGCCGTTCAACGAATCGACCGAAATCATTTTACAGTCTTCGCCTATGCCCATACCCGAGCCTCTTCCCTTGCGTGAGGAAAAGCCCGCAGTGCCGTCGGCTTCCCCTACGCAGGCGTTTATAAGCGTTAAATTTTCAAGACCGCCTGTATTGGCGGTCAGCTTTTTAAAGCTCCTATTATCCGGCTCGACCGCAGTAATGCTTTTATATTTACCCGTTTTCTGTATGAATTCAAGCACTGTATCGCCGTTATATGCTCCGAGGTCTAAATAGCTCTCATCATCGCAAAGCATCAAAAAGCTTTGGAACGGCTCATCATGTGACACCTCGCAGCGGTAAAGGTACTCGGGTTTTCCGCTCAGCTTGAAATTCACGGTATTTTCAAGTGTCTCGCGCGATTTTTCATCAGCAAGGCGGGAATATACCCATAAAAGCTCTTCGGTGTGTGCTGCGGCGTATTCGGAATCGAAAAGCCTGTCGCCGTACACCGGGACATCTGGCACCAAAAGCTCCTGCTCTGCTGCTATCCGGTTTATATTTTCAAGCACCTCGGGTCTTGATGAACCGAAGCACAAAAGCACCGTCATATCCCCGAAGCGTTCTTTAAGCGCGGAATATGTTGTAAGCGACATTCCGTGAAAGCGTTTATCACGCACAAAGCCGTCGGTTGCAAACACCCCCGACGGCTTAACCGAAATGCGTTCAAGCGCCTTTATGATCTTATCCGCGCCGTTGCCCATACCGTAAAGAACGATCGGCTTTTTGTCTGTTTTAAGATACTGCCATATATCCTGCTTTACAATATTCATTTTCTGCCCCGCATTTTTCTGCGTTTTGCGGCTTTATACCTTGCTGCAGCATTTATCGCAATAATAAATATCACAAATAGAGCTATCGGAGTAAGCACGGCGGCAATTACCACTTTGCGTTTTCTTGCTCTTTGCGCTTTTTTTGCCGCTTCCGCCTTTGATTTTTCCTCGGCTTCTTTCTGCTTCGCAAGGCGTTGCTTTTCCGCCTCTTCCTCCGCTTTTATTCGCTCCTGCTCGGAATAAAGAGTTATATTTTCAAACATATCGTTTTTATTAACATCCGCACCGACCGAGGTGAAATAAAGACCGTATTCGCAGGGCGAATATTTTTTTATTTGCGAGGCCTTGGTTATTTCGCCGTTTTTGCCGAGCATCCAGCTTTTAAACCAGGTTCCCTGCTGGGATTTATGCTCTGCAAAGCCGAGCTTTGACATTTCAAAGGGTGTTTTACCGCCGAAAAATTCGCTTGGTGTATCGTAATCCATTACTATTTTATTCTCGCCGTACAAATGCACATAAAGCTTTTTCGGTGTATAAACGCCGTATTTTTCGGCAGTTTCGGAAAAAAAGGACTTGTCCCCCGAAATTTCAACCGCCCTTTTCATCATGGCGGCGTTTAATTTGTGCATTCCGTGACCGTATTCGCCGTTAAAATCGTGGCTGACCGCGACCTGCGGCTTGAATCTGCGCAGCATTTCAACCTGAAAGCCCAGCGCGTCGTTCTCAGTATAACCCTCGGTCGCAATCGTTTTAAGTGCGCCCTCAATCGTCTCGGAATAATAATCGGGGAAGTTGCTTATAACCGGATAATATTTTATACCCACCGTCCACAGTCCGTTTAAAAGCTCATGACGGCGGCGCGTCTCATTTTTATGATCGGTATAATAAACCACCTGAATGTCGCAGCCGCGGGAGACGTAATACGGCAGAAGCCCCGCAAAGAAAAGCTGGTCGTCATCAGAATGCGAGGAATTAAGGAGAATATCCGCCCTTTCAAGCGGCTTTTCCCATTTTTGAACGAAATCGGGTAAGCTCCCCGCCGCAAAGGCATATATATCGCTGATTTTTGCACCGCCGAAGTCCACGGTCAATTCACTGCTTTTAAAAGCTGAAACATCCGTAAGCATATGAAGAAACTCAGAGGTAACCGTTTCGGTCTTCTCCCCTGATTTGATTGTAAATTCCTGCACCTTACTGTGAAATATGATATAGAGCGAGGAAATTTCGCCGTCCGCCGTAATTTTAATCTCACCGCATTCGGCGGCTGTTAAATGATTACCGTCGGTCAGCTTTTTATCAAGTCCCGTAAGCCTCAAAGCTGCGGCTTCAGTGTCGGCTGCAGCAACCGGCAATCCCGAAATCAAAAGTAATGCCGCTAAAATCGGCAAAAGAATCTTTTTCACTGTGCAGCTCCCTTTAAAGCATTGAACTTTTTTTCCTTGCGGCGGATTATAATAACAAACGAAATGAAAAGCGCCGCAAATGTAAGCAGCCACGATATCGGGTAAGAAATGAACAGTCCCGAGAAACTGTGGTACTGCGGCATGGCAAATACCGTGTATATCCACACTATACGCATAACGCAGACTCCCACAACGGTTATGACCATCGGTATTACCGAAGAGCCGATACCGCGCATTGAGCCGGTGGTAGTATCCATTATACCGCAGAGAAAATACGGAATAAGCATAAATTTAAGGCGTTCCATACCGTAGTTTATGGCTTCGGGCGAATCTGTTATGTATATTCCGAGCAGCTGCCGACCGAAAGCATACGAAAGATTTCCCGCAATCAAGCCGACTGCGGCGACGGTCATGAGGCATATCCAGGTTATGCGCTTTATACGCTTGAAATCGCCCGCGCCGTAGTTTTGACCGCAGAAATTAAGCGTAGTCTGATGGAAGGAATTCATCGAAACATAGCAAAAACCCTCTATGCTTGAAGCCGCCGCGCTGCCCGACATATGCGCCGAGCCGAACGAATTGACCGAGGACTGAATAAGCACATTCGATATTGCAAAAAGCGAGCTCTGGAGACCTGCCGGCACACCGATTCTGATCATTTTCCCAAGCGCACCCTTATGTATCCGCATTTTTTGAAGAGTGAAGCGGCAGGCATCCTGCCGTCTCATAAGCTCCCTTACAACCAAAACCGCGGATACCGCCTGCGAAATTGAGGTAGCAAGAGCTACGCCGGCAACATCCATTTTAAAGAGCGCCACAAAAATAATGTTCAGAATAACATTAAGCACGCCCGCAACCGTCAGAAAAATGAGCGGCGAGCGTGTGTCGCCCGCGGCACGGAGAATAGCCGAGCCGAAGTTATATATCATGCTGAAGGTCATGCCCGCAAAATAAATCTGCATATAAATCGAAGCAAGCCTTAAAAGCTTTCCATCGGGCGTTCCCATAAGCTCAAGAAAATTTCTTGAGAAAAGAACGCCTATCACCGTCAGAAAAATTCCGCTGATTGCGGCAACGGGAACTGCGGTATGCACAGCTTCGGAGGTAAGCTTATCGTTCTTCGCGCCGATTCCCTGCGCCACCGCGACGCCGGCGCCGAGAGAAAGTCCGATGAATAAATTAACAATCAAATTGGTAAGCGCGCTTGTGGCGCCCACCGCCGCAACCGAATCGCTGCCGCTGAACCAGCCGACCACTATCAGATCCGCCGCATTGAAAAGCAGCTGTAAAAGCCCGGTCAAAATTATAGGAATCGTATAAATAATAACGCTTTTAAATATCGGCCCTTCGCGCATACTGTTTGAATTGAATTTCATTTTTCCTCAAGCCTCAAAATTCCTTTTATTTCAGTGCATCAAGAATCAGATCAACACACTTGTCTATACCGAGCCTGCCCGAATCCAGGCAAATATCGTAATTGATTGCGTCGCCCCACTCACGGTCGGTATAATGCTTATAATACATTTTTCTTTTCTTATCCTTATCCGCAAGACGCTGCTCGGGCTTCTTCTCGCTTTCACCGTAAAGCTTAACTATGCGCTCGGCGCGGCTGTTAATATCCGAATGGATAAATGTGTGGAAGCAGTCCTCCCTGTCCTTCAGTATATAATCGGCGCATCTGCCGACAATTACGCAGGGCTGTTCGGCAAGCTTTAGGATAACCTGCCGCTGCGCGCAGTATATGAAATCGGAAAGGGAAAGCCCGTTCGGCATGCACTGTACACCCTGCGACATAGCAAAGGTGAAAAAGCTTTTTGAGGGTGAAAATTCGCCCTTTTCTTCAACAAACGCTGCGTCAAGCCCGGTTTCCTCCGCAACCTTTTTAACAAGATCCTTATCATAAAACGGCACGCCGAGCTTTTCCGCCACGCGTCTGCCGACGGTTCTGCCGCCGCTGCCGAACTGACGGCTCACCGTTATAATTCTTTTTTCCATAGAAAAACCTCCCCGTTTTTTCAGTCGGTATATTATTAATTTGATTATACACTGCCTACTGCAAAAAAACAAGCGGTTTTCGGCAAAAAAATCATATAATTAATGTCTACTGAATAATTGCATTAGCAAATGCAATTATATAAAATCGAG
>URNB01000068.1 GCA_900549055.1 uncultured Oscillospiraceae bacterium | reverse complement strand
AAATACGCCGAAAATACGCCGTTTTGGGCGGGTTCGGATTATTCTCGTTTGCCTATCTGCGCAGAGAGGGTATCATTCTTCCGAGCGCCGAAAGTATATATTTATAATTCACCGCCGCCACCGCAATTACTCCGAGCACCTGAACGGGAATCCAGAACGGAAGCTCGAAAACAATAAAAGCGGTTTGTACAAGGGCTATTGCGGTATTTGCGGCAACGCTGCCGCCGTAAAGCTTAAAGCGGATATATTTTCTTGAATTTGCGGCGCGGATCAAAAACACTGCGAAATAGCTTATAAAGGTAGCTATTGCCGCGCCCTGAACACCGAGGGGAGAGGGTATAAGCAGAAAATTAAGCGCGATATTTATTGCAGCGCCCGCCATTGCGGTTAAAAACGATATTCCGCTCTGTTTGGTAACAACATACACCGTGCCGAGAAAAGAGGTGAATGCAGTAAACACCATTGAAAGCGCCAAAACGGGCACATATTTCCATGCTTCATAATACTCTGCGGCGGAGAGAATTTTTATAGCGGGCTTTGCAAGGGCGATTATTCCCGAGCCCGCCAAAAACATAACCGCCTGAAACGAGCGCCACACACCGCCGAAAAACTCCGCATGCTCCTTTTCGTCCCCATGCGATTCAACAACGGCGGAAAACTGCCATGCCTGCATAAATACGCTTGATACTATGGTTAAAATGGTTGGAATCTTATACGAAACCGCATAAATACCGTTTGCCGTGTCGCCGATATAGCCGTTTACCATATAGCGGTCGGAAACGCTGGTTATCCACCAAAAAACCGTTGTGGGGATAAGCGGAATACTGTATTTAAGCATTTTGGCAAATGCTTTTTTGCGCGGGTGCGGGGTAAACTGCAGCCACAGCCTTTCCTTTATAAACATGAAGACAGTGCAGAGAAAATCCGCCAACACGACCGAAAGCACATAGCCCGTAAGCCCGATTTTCATAACTGCCAAGAATATTATATTAAGCGCAATAACAAGAGATGTGTTAATTATTCCCTGCACCGCAAAAAGCGCCGTGTTACCCCGCGCTCTTATAAACTGCGCGCAAAGCGAATGGTAGCAGGAGGAAAGCGTGTATATGACTATAAGCCATATATGCCCGCGAAACTCCTTAACTATGCCGAGCAGCGGAACTATGGGAATAAACATAAGCGCGCCGAGAGTTATAACAATAAAGCCCGCCGTGAAAATACTTCGCCTGCCGCGTTCATTATCAAGCGCAAAACGGAAAACACCGTCGGTGATTCCAAGCGAAATTACGGGAAAAAGCAGATTTGCGGTTTGGGTTATCAGGTCCGCCGTGCCGTAATCCGAAGGCGACATATACCCTGTGTAAAACCGCACCATGAAAAAAACAAGTATTTTCGAGCCGAATGTACCTATGCTTATAAGCAGTGTGTTTGAAAACAGAGTTTTATATTTATTAGCCAATCGGGAAGCTTCACCCCTTTACGATAAGCAAGGCAGACATATCCGCCATTAAAATCGAATTTAAGCCCTATTATCTTACCACATTTATCCGCTGTTTACAAGTTTTTTTAAAATAGTGCTTGACAAATACATATGAATGATGTATCATATGAACAGAAATTCAAATGAATGAATATTCATATGAATGGAGGTTGAAATATGGAAAAGCATATGCACGACCATGCCGAGATGCTGAAAGCGGTGCGGCACGAGCTGCCGAAGGACGAAATGCTCTGTGATTTAGCCGATTTGTTCAAGCTTTTCGGCGATACAACGCGGATGCGCATATTGTTTTCGCTTTTTGAATCGGAAATGTGCGTTTGCGCCATTGCGGAGCTGCTGGGTATGACCCAGTCTGCAATATCGCACCAGTTAAAGGTTCTAAAGCAGAGCAATTTAATTGCCTGCCGCAGAGAGGGCAAAACAATCTATTATTTCCTTGCAGATGATCATGTGCGAACGATTATAGGTCAGGGATTTAATCATTTAACAGAAGAAAGGAAAACGGAAAATGAAAAAAACATTTGAGCTTGAGGATCTCGATTGCGCAAACTGCGCCGCTAAAATGGCGGAGGAAATAAGAAAAATTGAGGGCGTTACCTTTGCGGACGTGAATTTCCTCACCCAGAAAATGACCGTTGAGGCGGACGATAGTGAGTTTGACAGCATTATGAAAAAGGCGGTTAAGGTTTGCCGCAGGGTTGAACCCGATTGTCGAATAATACTTAAATAATGTCTACTGAATAATTGCATTAGCAAATGCAATTATATAAAATCGAGTTAAAATCTCGATTTTATGGGTCAAAACCTTTGTTTTGACCGTCAGTATCCATTGATTGTCGCCTGATTTTAAAAAGAATCAAAATGTGATTCTTTTTAAAGTGCAAGGTTTTTTCGCAAAATTGCGCAAAAACCTTGCACCTGAACAATTCAAAAGTTTACACCAACATGCCAGGTTATGGTACTTTTGAATTGTTCAGCAGGCATTAAATAAAGCAAAAAGGGGAGCTTTTTATGAGCCGCAGACATAAAAAAAGGCTTATCCGCATAATTGCGGCGGCGGTGCTGCTGATAGCGGCGGCGCTTGTTCCGGTTGACGGGTGGCTTAAAGCTGTCATATTCCTTATTCCGTACTTCACCGTGGGGTACGACGTGCTTTGGGGCGCTGTGAGGAACATTGCTCACGGTCAGGTTTTTGACGAGCAGTTTTTAATGTCTATTGCAACTATAGGCGCTTATGCCTCGGGAGAGTACCTTGAGGCGGTTGCGGTTATGCTGCTTTACCAGGTCGGCGAGCTTTTTCAGGGCATTGCCGTGGGAAAAAGCCGCAAGAGCATTTCAAGCCTTATGGATATCAGACCCGACAGCGCCACGGTGCTGCGCGACGGCGCGGAAATAAAGGTATCTCCCGAGGAAGTTTCCAAAGGGGAAACAATTATTGTAAAGCCGGGCGAGAAAATTCCGCTTGACGGCACGGTGCTTACAGGCGAGACCTCTGTAAATACCGCCGCGCTTACGGGCGAGAGCATGCCGCGGGATATTAAAGAGGGCGATAAGGTAGTCAGCGGGTCTGTAAACCTTACGGGCGTTATAACCGTGAAAACCGAAAGCGTTTACAGCGAAAGCACGGTTGCGAAAATTCTTGACCTTGTGGAAAATTCGTCCTCTAAAAAGGCAAAGGCTGAAAACTTTATTACCCGCTTTGCAAAATACTACACCCCCGCGGTGGTTATAGCGGCGGTTGTGCTGGCTGTTTTGCCGCCCCTTATTATCGGCAGCGGCTGGAGCGATTGGCTGCAGCGCGCGCTTAACTTCTTGGTTGTTTCCTGCCCCTGCGCGCTTGTAATCTCGGTTCCGCTGTCGTTCTTCAGCGGCATAGGCGGCGCGTCAAAGCGCGGCGTGCTTATTAAGGGCTCGAATTATCTCGAGGTGCTTTCAAAGGTTGAAACCGTGGTTTTCGATAAGACCGGAACGCTTACAAAGGGCTGCTTTACCGTCAGCGCCATTCATCCCGAAAAATCGGACGAGGCGGAACTTTTGGACGTTGCTGCTGCGGCGGAGAGCTACTCAAACCACCCGATAGCCGAATCTATAATTGCGGCGCATAAGGGGCACATTGACCCCTCGCGCATAGGCGAGGTAAAGGAACACGCCGGAATGGGAATTGAGGCGGTAATAGACGGCAGAACGATTTTCGCCGGCAATAGCAGGCTTATGGATAAGGTGGGCGCTAAATGGCACAACTGCCATATAAACGGCACTGTTATTCATATTTCCGAAGGCTCTGATTATTTGGGGCACATAGTTATTACCGATGAAGTAAAGCCCGATTCAAAGGACGCGATAGCCGCACTTAAAAAGCTCGGCATTACCAAAACCGTAATGCTCACGGGCGACCGCAGGGAAATAGGCGAGGCGGTAGGCAAGGAGCTGGGACTTGACGAAATTCACGCAGAGCTTATGCCGGCGGATAAGGTATCGTCGGTTGAAAAGCTGATAAGCGAAAACAAGACCCTTGCCTTTGTGGGCGACGGCATAAACGACGCGCCCGTACTTGCGCGCGCCGATGTGGGCATAGCAATGGGTGCTATGGGCAGCGACGCGGCTATTGAGGCGGCGGATATAGTGCTTATGGACGATAAGCCCTCAAAACTGGCGGATGCGGTTAAAATTGCGAGAAAAACTATGTTAATAGTACGGCAGAATATAATCTTCGCGCTGGCGATAAAGGCGGCGGTGCTGCTGCTGAGCGCCGTAGGTCTTGCGAATATGTGGATAGCAATTTTCGCTGATGTCGGCGTTACGATAATAGCGATATTAAACGCTATGCGTGCAATGAAGTAAAACATTCGTATCCTGACAAAAAGCCCCTCACACTTTAAAGTGCGAGGGGCTCAATCTGTCACTTAAAAATTTGCTTTTGCGGCGGCGACTCCGCATATTTCGCTTTTTACGCACCGCACATTTTCATTACAAGGCTGTGCGGCAAAAGCTTTGCAAGCACGCGGTAGAATTTGTAAAACAGCAGATTGGTGTAAACTCCCTTTTTGCGGGCGGAAGCCGCAAGCGATTTTTCCGCCATGACTGTGGGGTTAACGCGCGGCAGGGTGTCAAAGGTGTGGCTTGAACCCGGCGCAATCCCCGCAAGAGGCAGAAACTCTGTGTCCATAGGCCCGGGGCAGACAGCCAAAACATTAATCCCCCGCAGGCGAAGCTCCGAGCGCAGCGCTTTTGAAAGACTTAAAACATACGCCTTGGTAGAGCAGTATACCGCCATTCGGGTATTCGGCGCAAAGGCGGCTATGGAGCAGGTGTTGACGATCTCACCGCCGTTTTTCATATACGGCAGCGACACGGAGGTCATAACCGTCAGCGCTTCGCAGTTAAGGCGCACCATCCCGCCGTTATCCTCATATGAAAGCTTATCGAAATCCCCGAGTTTGCCGAAGCCCGCATTGTTTATAAGCAGAGCAATTTCGGGTTTTTCCTCTTCAAGCATGGAGATATAGGTCTTAACGCTTTCCTCCTTGGTGATATCAAGAGGTATTATTCTTACCCTTTTGCTTATCTGCTCTGCAGTTTGGCGGAGGTTTTCCTCTCTTCTGGCGATCAGCCACAGTTCATCTATATCGGCGTATCTCCGTGCGGCGGCAAAGGCATATTCGCGCCCGAGCCCTGAAGAGGCGCCGGTTATTACTGCAATTTTCAAAGTTAACACATCCTTTACAGATTATTATATATCAGATAAAGGCGTATTGCAAGCACTTATTAATCGCCGATACAGGTATGTGATTTAACGGAATGAGTTAATTTTAAAACCGGATTTATTTTATTTTGAAATGGGCTTTTTTATCAGTCCACCAATCAGTTTCGTATTCTATTTCGATTTTTTGAGCGTTTTTCGGAACTTCGAAATAAAGGTATCCCTGTACATTCCGTCCGTTTGAAATATATCCGCTGTCGATTCGATCATCCGGCCAAATGTTATCCTCCATTTTGGCATTGTCGGCATAGCAGGTAAAATCGTAAGGATTAATGTATTTATCGGCAGTATTGTTATTTTTGATGATAAAATATGCACGAATGAATTTATATCCGTCTTTTGGTTTTGTGAATTTGTTACCGCTCCAGTCACTTGCTTCATCAAGAGTTATTTCAAGACCGTCGGCAACCAAGGTTTCACCGATGTTTATATATTTGGTTTCTTCCTCTGCAGCTATTCTGGAAGCATTTCCTGTCTGTAAAGTGCCGCTTTCGCTATCATCATCAAGCAAGCCGACCATAGTTGAAATAATTCCAACAAAGATAAAAAATAATGCTACACCCAGTGCTATTTGTTCAGCAGTGTGCGGTCTGCGGGTCATGCAATTGGGACAGACAGTTTGTGCCGAGGTATAAACAGTTCCGCATTTTTTGCAAATTATCGGTTTTGACATGAAAATTCCCCCAAAAATAAATTCTATGCTCATATTATAGCGAATTTCTCGCTAAAAGTCAATAGCGAGAAATTTTCTACATAAAATATTTCCGGAGGGTGATATTTTATGCCGTACTATAAACGGATACGCGATTTAAGGGAGGATAGGGATCTTACCCAAACCGATATGGGTAAGGTGCTCTCCTGCAGCCAACGGGTTTACAGCAACTATGAACGCGGGGATATTGATATTCCCACGGCAACTTTAATTAAAATAGCTGACTTTCACAATGTATCTGTCGATTTTCTGTTGGGTCGTACCGATAATCCGAAGCTTAATAAGTAAGAATTATTCCGCCGCCCCGTACATATCATTAAAAAAGGGGGGCGGCGAAATGGAATTTTTTAAATACGGCGGAATAGCCCTGGCGGTGCTGTGCGGCTTGGTGCTGCTTATTTTTGCGTTTAAAAGCGGAAAGCCCTTAAGAACACTTTTGCTGAATGCGCTTCTGGGGATTTCGGTGCTGATTCTTATAAACCTCACAACCCGTTTTACCGGGGTGCATATACCGATAAATCGGTGGACGGCAGGCTTCTCGGCAGGTTTCGGAATTCCCGCGGTAGGTCTGTTTGTGATGCTGCCGTTAATATTCAATGCTTAAATTTTGCTTAAAATTGGCATTCAAATGTTAAATATATAAAAAAATAAGAAAACTCTTGAATAATATGTCATTTTATGTTATAATAATGAAAAACTTGGGAGGAAACATAAAATGAAGTATGATTTTAGAGTACGAAGCGACGAAATCTGTACGGAGGAGGGAGAACGGATAACCGTATACGGTGTTGATGTTATAAGCGAAGGCGCTGCCGTGAAAACGCTTAAGGATGTATTCTGTAACAGGAACGACGCGGAAGCATTTGTGCGTTTTTGCTCTGACGGGGCGATACCGCCCGAAGAGCTTGAAAACGCAGCAGCCGATGCCGTTGATAAGCTCGGCTGCTGCAGTGCGCCATTTATCTGATTCGGCGGTGAATGCTGTTTATTTGCAGCCCGCATGCACTTAGAGAAAGCCGATTTGGGAGGATAGGCTTTCTCGCAAGGTGCTTATAGGAATAAAAAAGACCGTAAACCGATGTGACTCCAAAAAGTCAGACTTTTTGCAGCGTAGTAGTTTTGACGACTGCTGCGCTGTTTTTATGCGGCTAAGATGTTGAGCTGATATTAAACCGGACTCATCCACGCAAGCGTGGCTTTTATCAACAGTGTTATCGGGCTTCTTTTCCGAAGGCGAGGCACTCGGCTTTGTTGACGGAATGTTTGCATTAAAGCTTCATGGATTTGATCTGTTTGTGGGTGTAATCACAACCGCCTGTGAACCGAGTCCTAAATATGCTCTTGTAACAATATCTTTACCATAATATATTATCGCTTGTCTTTGCGAATCGTTAAATATGTAATTTTTATCGTCATATCCGACAAGCACCAAGCAATGCTCCGGAGCTATCCACTGTATATAGCTGTTACCGTAAGGAATTTTGCGCCCGTTGAACGGCGTCTGCATATCTGTTGTTGCCCACAAAATAACAGGTATATTTTTATCGATATACTGTGAGCACAAATATTCAAGCGTCTGCCCCTTTACCGTTGTCGCCGATAATTTCGCACCTGTTTTGTTAACATACTTATTAACGGCCTTTGTTATTACCGGAGCATAGCAGCCCATACCGCTTCCGCAAGGATCTCCGCCGAAACAAACATTCGGGTCAAAGCTTTCGTAAGAGCCTTTATCCAAATAATTATTGATAAAAGTTTCGGGGCTTATGTTTTGATTATAATATTGCAGCGCCATTACCGCACTGAGGCTTTCACAGGCTGTTTTATAATTGTCTGATTGGTAAATAAACGGCACATTGATAATTTTCTTTTCACCGGTATTTGTAACCTTTGTTGTAAACCCGTTTTCTTCAAATACTCTTATTTCAATGGCACTGCCGTCTGATTTTCCGGCATAAGCAGAATCAGTATCTGAAACTCCGGTAAATCCATGTTTAATTAGAATGTTTCCGAGTATAATAACTAAGCACAATGCAAAAATTAAAGATTTATTGAGTAATCGTTTTACCTTCATTTTTTCTCCTTATTATTTTTAAAAAAATATATTGCGGCAATATTTCAACCCTCCTTTAAAGGCGCAAATATCCTCTTAAAAACACAACAAACGAAGAGATTATTTAGGTTACAAATTTTTTAAAAATAACATTTTGAAAAATTTGTAACCTGTTTTTTTGGATTGTTGTAATGTCAGGGGAGAAATAATTTTATTGTTTTTTGAAAGGGGGAAAAAATAACACGGAAGGTCTTATATGTGTTTCGGTAAAACAGGTTTCCCCCGATTCGGCAGTATAAAAAGGTTTTTCCACTCCGCCGAAAGGCCTGTTTAAAATAATCAAAAGGAAACCGCCGGACATTATGTAATTAAAAAACTGCAGTTAAAATAACAATTTGAAAGGATAGAAATAATGAATAAAGAAATTAAAAGATTTTTAGCCTGCGTCCTTATTGTAAGCTTATCGATAATATCTTTAACGCCGGTATCTGCCGCAAAAGCGTTTTCCGGAACAGTTGCCCCGTTTTATAATAATGTTGTTTCTGCTACGGCGACTATAAATATAAACAGCAGCGGCAAGCTCACAATCGGATACAAATATTCCGGTTACTCTTCGGTCACAACCAAAGCTGTTATTACGACTTATATTGAGAAAAAGATATTGGGTCTGTTTTGGGAAAGAGTCGATATCGGAATAACCAACAATAAATGGAAGGATACCGTTAATGATTACAGATATACAGGTTCCAGAACTCATCAGTTGTCTTCTTCTGGGACGTATCGTGTAACCGTAATTTATAATATTTATGGTTCAGGCGGTAGTGCTGACGAAATCACTTGCCAAGCAACAGATTCTTATTAAATATTAAAATGAAACACGGTGCCTTTTATATGGCACCGTGTCGTTTATTCTATATCCCTTATAATTTCCTTAATAACTTCAAAACTAACATTTCCATGGCAGGTAATACTAAGTGCATACCTATCTTTCATCCAAATAGCCTGTTTCATATCATATGCTTCAAAAAATTCTATTTCATAGCCGTCAACATTTTCTGTAAAAACTATACCATTTTCATTATCTACAAAATAACCGTCAGAATGACCTGTTATCATTTGCGTAAATTCTATAACATTTCCCAAGTCATCTTTAAATTCAGTTGTTATGGATACATCATTTTCGATTTTATTAGTTTGTTTAAAGCCGTAGGGCAAATTAGTTATAGTATATTCTCTTTCGATTTTTTCAGTTTTATCACCTGTATACGAGTAATGAATAAATGTTTCATAAACCTGTTTAATGAATTTCACTACCGGCTCACGGATAGCCTTCACGCTTAAAGACGCAGTAAACAATGTAATTATTGCCGCAAAAATAACCGCTGCGCGTTTAGCCGCCGTATTGATAAATTTATAATAGCTCTTCCTTTGCGCCCGAATCAGCTTATCCATTCGTTTTATGAATTTTTCGGAAAATGTAAAATCAATACTGTCTTCATCGGTAGGTATTTGAGCAAATTCCGAAGAAACAACCTCACGAAAAGCAGCTTTAAATTCTTCTCTGCTCATTGACAACTTTCTCATCTCCCGTCATATCAAGCAAGCCTAAAAGCATTTTCTTTCCGCGGACCAACTGTTGCTTTGTTGCCGACACGGATTGGTTAAGTGCTTTTGCGGTTTCGTGTACTGTTATTTCCATAATAAAGTGACAGTATAAAACATCTCTGTATTTTTCACTCAAAGAGCCGATTGCGTGAAGCACTTTTTCATAATCAAACTTGGTGCATACCGTATCAAGAAAACTGTTATCCGTAAGATTATCAATACCGCTTATATCAAACTCTATTACGGTATCCAAAGATACATTATCCTTTTTTGTTGCTTTTATTTTGTTCAGGGCAGTATTTTTTGTTGCTTTGAGAAGATAATTACGAAGATCTGTATTGTTTTTAATTTGTTTAACGGTATCCCAATTCTTTTGGGCTATCCGCAAAAACACATCGCCGACTGCGTCTTGAGCGTCGTCCTCGCTTCCTAAAATGGTTATCGCCAAAATAACCATTTGCTTTCTGTGCGAAAGATATATCTTCTCAAATAATTTTTTATCACTCTCATCATCAAGATAAGCTAAATATAAAGCCAGCATACAAAAAATCCTCACAAATCCCTGCCGCCGTATATACAACAATTCAAACGGGGCAATAGTATACAATAAATTTTATCCCTTTATTTCCCAAGTACTTTATTTACGGCGCCTGTATAATTTTTCCGGTTCTGAGTTTCCTGTTGCAAATACTCAAGACCGGAAAAAACTTTTCGTTTACAGGATACCATACCGTATATTATGGTACATAAAATTCCCGTTGTCAAATTTTTCTTTTAATTGTTGTATATTTATGCAATTGGCAGCGGGCGGAGGAAATCCGGAAAAGTGTTAATTACAACAGATGTATTGTCGACAGGTATAACCGAAAAACCATAGGCAGCAGGGAGCTTTTGCCCATGTATGTTTTAAGCCGATTTGTCGGCCTTACGGACCTTTAATACAACTCGAACAGCTTTCTGTTCCTAATATTTCTTTTTGCCTTCTTCACTCTCAAAAAAGGTCTGAACCTGCTTTTTAAATTTTATACTTCAAAGGTTTATGTGCTTTTGGAACAGGAAGAAACCAAGCTACAGCAGGTACGACTACAAAAACAAAGAGGGCGCAAACAGCGGAACGGACATAGCATAAAGACTGTTAAAACAAGCGCGGGCGAAGTTGAAATAGCCGTTCCGCGAGACAGGAAAGCCGAATTTGAACCGCAGATAATCAGGA
>URNB01000067.1 GCA_900549055.1 uncultured Oscillospiraceae bacterium | reverse complement strand
GGTGCGCCAGATAATGAACACTCACAGAGATTCGACCTTTGCGCAGCTTAAATGGGCGCAGGAGCGGCTCGGGGTCTCGCACTTATGGCGCAACACCGTATCCCCAATGGAAATGGTCTTTTTGCCTACGGGACAGAAGATCATCTTCAGAGGCTTTGACGATGTTTTAAAGCTGGCGTCGGCTACCGTACCGAGCGGGTTTTTAAACTTTGTCTGGATAGAGGAGGCGTCTGAAATCGCAAGCGAAGCCGATTTCGACAAGCTTGATTTATCTGTTCCGCGCGGAGTGATAAAGCCGCCGCTTTACAAGCAGACCACGCTTACCTTTAATCCGTGGAGCGATACGCACTGGCTGAAAAAGCGGTTTTTCGACCGAGAATACCCCGATGTCTCCTGTTTTTCGACAAACTACCTTATAAACGAATTTCTTGACGATACCGACAGAAGCGTTTTTGAACGCATGAAGAAGACCAATCGCAGGAAATACGAGGTGGCGGGACTCGGAAACTGGGGAATTTCGGAGGGTTTGGTTTACGAAAACTGGTCGGTAGGGAAAAAGAAAATTCCCGATGATGAGCGCTATCGCTGGAAAAACTTTTTCGGGCTTGACTACGGGTATTCAAATGATCCCACCGGCTTTGTGGGCTTTGCGGCAGATCCCGTGGATAAGGAGCTTTACATTTTTTGCGAGTTTTGCAGAACAAGAATGCTCAACTGCGATATTGCCGAGGAAATTAAAAGGCTCGGCTTTGCAAAGGAGCGGATACGCGCCGACTGTGCGGAGCCTAAATCCAACGATGATTTAAGGCGGCTCGGAATATCGCGGATAATGCCCTCCGTCAAGGGACGGGACAGCATTTTGAACGGTATTGCGGCAATAAGCGAATATCGGATAACGGTGCATCCGGATTGCGTAAATATGATTCGTGAGCTTTCTTCATATGTGTATGACGACCGTGTAAACGAAAACGGTAAAAAAATGCCGAAGGACAGCGACAATCATCTATGCGATGCCATGCGATATGCGTTTGAGGATGTAAAGCGTTTTCACCCACGACGGGAAGAAAAGCCTGTTTACCGCACTGCGGAGATAGGCGGAGCTGATTTGAACGGAGGATGGGACGTATGACAGTGTTCATTATGTTTTTAGCGGTGTTGGCTGCGTTTGCTTTAGGTTTTTTAACCGGGGTAAGCACAGTACCGACCCAAAAGCCGAAAACTGTAACGGCAAAAAAAGAGGACGAGGAGCTTTTAAGGCTCAGGCGGGAGTATGCGAATTTTCTTTCCTATGACGGCACCGAGCAGGAAGAAGATAACGCCCGCCGATAAAAAAGAAAGGAAGAATTAATTTGGAAATCGTTGATTTGGAGGCTGCGGCTCAACCTGAAGCCGCAGAGCAAGAAAAGGCGTCGGCTGAAACGGAAAACATACCGGAGGCCGAAAACGAAGTGTTCGTTCCTGTAAAATTCAACAAGGAAATCAAAAATTTGGGACTTAAGGAGGCGGCGGCGCTTGCGCAGAAGGGGCTTAAGTTTGAAGCGATAGCCGATGATTTCGCGGCACTGAAAAGCCTTGCCGCAAAGGGAGGTCACAGCGTTTCCGAATATATAGCGGAGCTTTCAAGGCAAAATGATGAAAACCGCAGGCAGGAGCTTACAGAGGAATGCGGCGGAAATGAAAAAATGGCGGATTATGTTATGCAGCTTGAGAAAAGCGGAGAGGAATCCGATGATTTCGCGGAGCTGACAGCGGAATTTCCCAAAATAAAGAGCATTTCCGATCTGCCTGATTCGGTGGTTCAAAAATCCGAATTGCGCGGCACAAAATTGCTTGACGAATACCTTCGCTACCGGCTTACAGAGGAAAGGGAAGCGGCATCCGCTGCCCTCAAACAAAAAAATGCCGAGAATTCGAGTCTCGGCTCGCTTACCGACCGAAAGGGCGGAATCAACCCGGAGACCGCGGAATTTTTAAAGGGTCTTTGGAGATAAAAAAGGAGAAAAAATATTATGTCATTCAATTCAATAGAAAACGCAACCAGATATTCAACCGAGCTTGATAAGCTCTTCGCACAGAAAAGCGCTACCGGTTTTTTTGCCGACAACGCGCTTGCGGCAAAATTCGTGGGCGCTAAAACCGTAATCATACCCGACGTTGATTTTCAGGGTCTTGCAGATTACGACCGCGACACGGGCTTTACAAAGGGCGCTATTACGGTTGCCAATACATCCTATACCATGTCGATGGATCGCGCGCGTTCGCTGCAGATTGACCGCGAGGATATGAGCGAAACCGGCATTGCGAACCTTGCGGGCAAAATTCTCGGCGAATATGTTCGCACAAAGGTTGTGCCCGAATGCGACGCATATGTTATTTCAAAGCTGGCAGGGCTTGCCGCTACGCGCTCTAACCTTGTAAACGGCGACAAAACAAAGCCCTACGAAGCGCTCTGCAAGCTGATAAACGAGGTTCAGTCGGTTGTGGGCTATGACGAGGAATTAGTAGCCTTTGTTGACAGCTATATGTACGCCGCTCTGCAGAATTCCAACGAAATTTCGCGCATGATAACCGTTTCCGACTTTAAGCAGGGGGATATTACCCTTAAGGTTAAATCCATAAACGGCGTTGCGATTATACCGGTGGTATCCGAAAGGATGAAGACCGCCTACACCTTTAACGCGGCAAACGCGGGCGGCTTTACCCCGCAGACAAATGCGCGCGAGGTATATATGCTTGTATGCCCCAAGAGCGGCGCTCATCTTGTTAAAAAGACTGAAAAGATGAGAATATTCACACCCGAGCAGAACATCGACGCCGATGCCTACAAGTTCGATTACAGAATCTACTACGATGTATTCGTAAACAAGAGCGGGCTTGACGCGGTTTGGGCATGGCTTTCGCCTGCAATTACAATAAGCTCGGATCTTACCGATAAGAGCGTTACCGCGGGCAGCATAAGCGGCTCGCTTTCGGTTACTGCGACAAGCAGCGGCACGCTTACCTATCAGTGGTATTCCTGCAAGGACGCGAACAAGGGCTCTGCCGTTAAGATAGCGAACGCAACCACAAGCTCCTTTACTATACCCACCACGCTTACAAAGGGCACATACTATTACTTTGTAAGAATTATTGCCGACGGAATCGCGGGAGTTGACTCGAAGGTCGCGAAGGTTACGGTTGGTTAAGCTTAAATAATCAGCGGTATGAGGGAGGGGCAACCCTCCCTTTACTTAAAAAAGGAGGTCAATTTATGAATAAACCCTTTGAAATATTTGAAGAATACCGTAAGGCCGCCGATTTTAAATCGGCGCTCGGGAAACGCGGGCTTTACGAGCAGAACCGCATAAACGAGCGCTTTTACATCGGCGACCAGTGGTACGGCGCCAAATGCGGAAACGACCGCCCGCTTGTTCGGCACAACATAATAAAGCGAATAGGCGATTATAAAATGTCGCAGATATTAAATTCGCCGCTGTCGGTGACGTTTTCCGCCGAGGGCATTCCGAATTCCGGCAGTGCACAGGACGAAAGGATAAGGGAAATAAACACCGCAATGTCGGCGCTCGGCGATTATTACAGCGTCACGGCAGAGCGGGTAGGGCTTACATCCCTTTATGCTTCGGCACTCAGAAACGCCTACATCAGCGGCACGGGAATTTTATACACCTATTGGAACGGAGACATTAAGACCGGGCTTTATGCGGACAGAGAATCCCGAATACCGATAAACGGAGATATTTCCTGCGAGGTCTTGAGCGTTGAAAATGTATATTTCGGCGACCCGTATATTTCGGATATTCAGCAGCAGCCCTATATTATTATTGCAAGTTGCCGTGAAACAGAGGCGGTGCTCAGGGAAGCCAGACGACACGGGGCGGATATTTCCGAGCTGCGTGCCATAGAGGACGATTCCGACGACGGCAAGGTTACGGTTTTCACAAAGCTTTTTAAGGAATATAAAGCGGGCGGCGGCTATACAATTAAAAGTGTAAAGGTCACCGAAAACGCAACGGTAAGAAAGGAATTCGGGACGGGACTTTCGCTTTATCCGCTTGCGGTTTTCTCCTGGGAGAAAAGAGGGGGACTGGCTTACGGTGAAAGCGAGATAACCTATTTAATACCGAATCAGATAGCCATTAACCGCATGATAACCGCGAGCGTATGGTCTGCCATGACGACCGGCATGCCGATGATGGTGATAAACGGCGATACCGTACCCGACGGCATTACCAACGAACCGGGGCAAATAATTAAGGTCTACGGCAGCAGCGAGGAGGTAAACGGCGCGGTTAAATATGTTGCGCCGCCCGATTTCAGCCGTAATTTCGAGCAAAGCCTGCAAGCGCTGATAGACAACACGCTTACGCAGAGCGGTGCAAATGAGGTAGCGCTCGGCGACAGCCGCGCGGATAACGCAACCGCGCTTATAACCATGCAGAATGCCGCGATTATGCCGCTGCAGATAGTTAAAAACCGTTTTTATTCATTTGCGGAGGATATTTCGAGAATATGGGCGGATTTCTGGATAGCCTGCTACGGAAAACGCGGAATAAAGATAAAGGATTCGGACGGAGTGAAATACTTTGCTTTTGATTCCGAAAGGCTTCGCGGGCTTATTATAAACGCCAAAATCGAAGTGGGAACGGGTACTGTTTACAGCGAGCGCGAGTGTGTAAGCACGCTGCTTAATCTTTTTGAAAAGGGTATTATCAACAAAACGCAGTTTTTAGAGCGTCTGCCCGACGGTATCGTACCTGACAGACAGGGCTTACTAAGGGAAGAAAGCGAGGAGGAACGGGATGAAAGCGTTTGACATATACAAAAGAGCGATGCGGCTGCTCGGTTACGGCGATATTTTAAACGACGAGGCGCTGCGGCAGCGGTTTGAGGAGCAGAGCGCAGAGCTGATATCACAGATAGCGGCGGATCTGCACATACAGGAAATTTCCTCTTTATCAGATGAGCTTGAAGCCGACACGCAGCAGCTTGAAGCGCTTGCCTGCGGCACTGCAATGCTTATATCCTTAATAGAGGGGGACAGCTCAAAAAACCGCATTTTTACCGCGCTTTACAATGCCAAGCGCGCATCATCTCTTAAAGCTAAAGCGATAATTGCGGATGTAATGCCGCAGACGGAGGTGGACGGGCAGTAATGAAATTTACTTCACTCGGCGAAAGGCGTGAGAAATGCTGCCGTATAAAAAGCCTTGACGGCGGCGTGAATTTCTCGGCTGCGCCGCACAATATTGCCGATAACGAGCTTTCCTCTGCGGAAAATGTAGAATTTGCGGACGGCGTTTTAAAAACAAGGGCTGGACTTTCGGCAGATGAGTATGATATAATCAAAAACGAAACCGATTCCTATGCGGAGGATATCGGGTATACCGTTACGGGGGCAACTGCGTTTATTAACGGCAGGAATAAACGCATTGCCTATGAGCAGACATATGACGGCAATTCAAATTATGTTTATTCGGTGCTTTTACTGGACGCAGACGGCTCTGCCTCAGCCGTTGGGCAGATAAGCTTCAGCCGTGTGAGCGACGACACATTTTACACGCCGTACAGTATTCTGTTTTACGGCGGCGCACCGATAAAGGGCGGGGGAATTTTCGCTCTTGTTACGGCAAGGAACGAATATAATCATTCCGAATACAGCTATAAGGTTTACGAAGTAAACAAGGCGATGACCGCCTGGCTGCCGGTCACGGATTTTTATGAGCCTGTGGTCATGATAAACGGAAGAGGAAACAATTACGAAACCGCAAAGTCGACCAATTTGGCATACACTGCGTCTCCGAAGCTTTTGGAAGCAAGAAACATCCTCACAACGCGTTTTAAGGCGTATTTTACATCGGACGGAAGCTCAACCTCCTTTCGGCTGCCGTACAGCGGGCTTGCGAACGAATCGGTGACCTGCAGAATATACACAAGCCTTACCGATTATACCGAGTGGGTGATAATGCCCGATGCCGTCAGTGATACGCAGACATTTTATACGGCGGAAATAACAATGCGTGTTGATCGCAGCAAAGGTATAGTTTATTTTACTGGAGCGGATAACAAGGATTATCCCGTACCGGCAATGTCTATGTACCATGAAAATAACATATGCGTCCGTGCGGGGAAAAGCGCCGCGAATGAAGAGCTTCGGGAGATATGCACCCTTACCTGTTGCGCCGTATACGATTCAAAGCTTATTTTTTCGGGCGGCTCCGAAAACGGGAAGATCTATTCGGTCGCATATTCAAACCCGTTATATTTCTCCGAGAAAAACACTTCAATTATAGGGGAGACCGGCAGCGGAATAAATGCGCTTCTGCCGACTAAAAACGGAATCCTCGCGTTTAAGGAAAATGCCGTATACAAGGTGAAGCTGAACAGCGGAAACGCCTTGAATACAGGCTCGCTGCTCGCGGATGACGATTCCGTCTTCTATGACAGCGATACCTTTTCGCAGGCAAAGCAGGCGGATATAGGCTGCGTTAACAGCCGAGTCTGCGTTCTGTGCGGAAGCTATCCCGTCTGGCTTTCGGGAGACAGAAAAATCTATACCGTGAATTCGGCTACAGGTAAGGTTACCGAATTATCGAAACAGGCGGAAAAACTTCTTGACAGTATCGGTTCTTCCGAAATAAAGACAGCAGCCGCATTCGGCGAAAGCGGCAAATATTGGCTTATGCTCGGCGGCAGGGTGTTGATAATGCATTTTAATTCCGAAAAGGGGAGTCGGCAATATTATGTCCGCAAATATGAAAAGTGCCGCCCGATAGATATGATTGCTTCGGGGGCGAATCGCCGTTATATATGCGTCGGAAGTGATGGCAGGGTGCTTTATTATGCAGCCGACGGGGCTTTAAACGCCGATACCGATATTACGGGCGGAGCCTCAGGGACGGTAATAAGCAGCGTTCCGTATTCATCCCGCTTTACAGCCAAAAGCTTTGATTTCGGCACGCTGACGCATAAAAAGCATATTGAAAGCATATCTCTCACCGCCGCTTGCGGCGGACGGCTTAAAATAAGGCTCAGCGGCGGAGGCGAAGAGGAGATATCGGTAGATCTGACCGACAGCAGCTACTGTGCCGCAGAGCTTAATGTCCTCCGAATTATACCGCATATAGGGGCGGTAAGAGCACTCGGTCTGGAATTTGAGGCAGACTGCGGTATGGAAATAGGGGAGATATCAATAAATTACAGAGAGGCATAATATGAAAAGGTTTTTTATCTGTTTGATTTGCATTCTTACACTGGCAGGGTGTGCACCGACGCGCAATTCTTCGGGCAATAGGGAAGAGCGCTCCGAAAATATCGGTGTTTCATCGGGCGGGGTGTGGATTTCGTACAGCGAGGTAAACTCAATGCTCAAAAGCGAAAACGGCTTTAGGGCGGAATTTGACAGGGTGATTCAAAGCTGCAGGGAAGCGGGACTAGGCGAAATTTATTTACATATCCGCTCGCACTGTGATTCGCTCTTTAAATCCGATTATTTTCCGCAGAATAAATTTGCGAAAGAGCTTGACTATGATCCGTTCGAATATGCCGTGGATGAATGCCGAAGCAACGGAATAAAAATTCATGCCTGGATAAATCCCTACAGGGTAAATGCCGCCTCAGACGATATAACCGCGCTTGATAAGGACAGTCCCGCTTATAAAATGGCTTAACGATGATAATACTGAAAACGATGTAAATGTGGTGCGCTTCGGCGGGATATATTTAAACCCCGCCGAAAGCGCAGTGCGGGAGCTTATAATAAACGGTATAAGGGAGCTTTTGTCAAAATATACGGTGGACGGAGTGCATTTTGACGATTATTTTTATCCCACGACCGATGCCGCCTTTGATAAAGCAAGCTATGAAAAATATTGCGCCGACGCTAAAAATCCGATAGCTCTTGACGACTGGCGGAGAGCGAATGTAAACACGCTGCTTGCGGGCTGCCGCGCCGCAATAAAATCAATAGGCGGCGAAAGGGTGGATTTTTCAATCAGCCCGGCGGCGTCAATTGAGAAAAATTATTCGGAATACTATGCAGATGTCAAATTATGGGTGAAAGACAGCATTGTCGATACAATAATACCGCAGCTGTATTTCGGATTTGAATATCCAACCCGGGAATTTCGCTTCGATAACCTTATGGACAGTTGGGCAGAGCTTGCCGCCGAAAACAAGGCGGTAAAGCTTGCCGTCGGCTTGGCGCCGTATAAGCTCGGTACAGACAGCGAGCCCGATTCAGCCGAATGGAAAAACGGCACAGATATTGTGGCGCGGCAAATCAAGGCTTGTCTTGACAGTGAAGCGGTAACAGGTTATGTATTGTTTTCGTATACATCGGTTTTTTCGGATTCCGAACAGGCGCATGAGCAGCTTGATAAAATTAAGGAAGCAACAGCGGCAACAAATTCACAGCAGCAGCAATCCGTGCAATAGACTTAAATCCGTATCGAAACAACAGTGTAGGAATTTCGATACGGATTTTTATATTTTCGTTGTTTTATTTTATTGTACAATTTCGGTGGGAAACAGAGGTACTCATGAAAAAGATACCTCTATAAAAAAATATATATAATTGCGTGAAAGAAAAGTTTCACGCAATTGGGGGAAGGGATTCTCAATTTTTTTCTTATTTAACGCTGTTCAGATCGTAAACAAAGGTGTTTGAACCGCTGCTTACGATGCAGGATGTGATATTGCCCGCAGCGTCATAATTATAGCTTTCTTCTGTATGTGAAAGAATTATCATATCTTATTGTCGATAATATTTTTTAACAATATGATAGTTTACAAACATATTTAATGCTATAGTTAAAAATATAAAAAACAAAACAAATAATCCTCCGATCAACATTTTATATAGAACTAATTTATCAATTTTTTTTAAAAAGGAACTACAAATTAACAATAAAAAAATTGATATACTAACAATTCTAATATTGAAAGATTGATTATATTCTTTTGTTTTTCCTGTTATATAACGCTTCCATTTAATGGCTCTTAAAAACGAAAAAAACAAAGTGAACGCAAGACCGAAGGATAATCCACAAATGTAAAACCACGAAAACCCCAATCTTTTCGAATAAATATTAAAAAAAGATAAGAATAACCAAATAAATGATATCGCTAAAGTAACAGTGCCTTGAAAAACAAAATATTGTTCATAGGAAGTCCTTTGCTTGCTCTTTCGCAACCATAATGCAAAAATTAAAACAGAAACCGCAAAAGGAAAACAAAACATTAATAAAAAAGTGTTTTGCGTTTTATAGCTTTCCAGCAATGTAGTTATTATTACAAAAAAGAGCGTAAAGGCAGAATATAAAATCATCAAGGTTTTGTTATCCGAATATAGGTTGCTTTTATTTTGTAAACCACAAAATTGTTCAATAATTTTTCTCACAATAATTACCGTTTCTTTCCAAGACACAAAATGCAATAAAAAATCATCAAAACGCTGATTATTATATCGCATCTGTTTCTCGCCTTTGGTAACAAAGGCGAGAAACAGGCGTCTTTTAATAAATACTACTGTAATATATTATTATCGCGTAAAATCTTGAGAAAAGAGTCTTTAATTAAGTATCCTTCTCCTTCATCTGCAAATCTAATATAATACAATCCGTTCTTTTCAAAAATATCCGGATAGTTTTTAAGCTCGGGATGTGCGGCAGGATGCCAGGTAAATTTGGATGTCTCTTCTTCAAAAAAATCAAAATATTCAACCGATTCATCTGAAAAAACATCGGCGAACACCGTCTTAATATCGGTATTGTCTATTTCAAATATCTCCTGCTCATAATCATACCCGTCCCTCAGCCAGACACTGCCGCCGCGCGGGCAATAAATAAAATCCGGAGAGTCTGTATTATCGGAATAAAATGCAGATACGGCTATCGGCGGGAGAAACCAAGTCCAGCCGATTTTGGACAGCTTTTCGTAATCACAGATCCATGTGCTGTGCTCAGTACGAATATATTTTGTATTGTTATATATTATATCCTTGGTATCCTCGTATTGCGTGACCTTATTGTATTTATTGCAGGAGGTTAAGGATAATAACGATATTACGATGGCTGCAGATGTTAAAAAATTAAATAATTTTCTTCGCATTTTATACCTCCAAAACGCTCGTTAAACAACGAATTGCCTGTATAGATTTATCTGTCCGTGAATCGCGGGCCAGCGCGAGGAATTTTTAAGGGTTACAACTATGTATTCGTTTTCGGTGGTATTGTTTTTTCCGAAGGACGCAATACAGAAGCCCGATTCGTTAACAAAGCCTGTTTTGCCGCCGATAATGGTTGCGGTTTCAGGTTCGGTGCCGTACATATAATTAAACAGTGTGGCGCTCATCGGCAGCCCGTCGGGGTGCTTATTGGTCGGGGCGCTTTTATACTGATATGTGGAAAGAATTTTACGGCAAAGCGGATCTCTGATTGCGGCTTCAAGTATTATTGCCATATCGTAAGCCGTGGTGTAATGATTCTTATCAAACAGCCCGGTTACATTTGTGAAATGAGTATTTTTAAGCCCCAATTCCTTAACCTTTTTATTCATCAGCTCGACAAACTGCGCCTCACTGCCTGAAATTTTGATTGCGAGAGCGATCGCCGCGTCAGCGCCCGACGGTAAAATCGTGCCATAGAACAAATCGGTCATTTTAATGACCTCGCCGCTCGAAAAGCCCGCTACGGTGGCCTCGGCAACATATAACGGATCTGTAATATCGGTGGTCATTGTAAAGGTATCATCGTAGCTTTTTATATTTTCCTGCGCGACTAAAACGGTCATAATTTTAGTAGTTGAAGCGGGATAAAGGCGCTCCTCAGCATTGCGTGCGGCTGTGACCTTGTGGGTGCTTAAATTGACAATTATTGCCCCGCCCGCGTCATTTGACGCGGGACTCCCCGTTGGTTAGAGTGCTAAACTTCCGCTCTCATCCTCGAGAAGAATCAGGATTTTTTCCT
>URNB01000066.1 GCA_900549055.1 uncultured Oscillospiraceae bacterium | reverse complement strand
TTTACACCGACATGCTCGGGTTAAGGTACTTTTGAATTGTTCAGCAGGCATTAATATAAAATTGTGCTTTGTTTATATAGAGCAATTTTACGGAGTGAAAAGAAATGAAGAGGTATATTATAACCACAGGTACAGTGACCTATGCCATCAAGGGGCGGGATCTGCTCAGAAGAAAAGGCTTTAATGTCAAAATCGAACGGATAACCTCGGGGAAGGGCAGCGCCGGCTGCGGCTACAGCATTATAACCGACGGCGATATAAACGCCGCCGAAGGCTTGCTGCGGCAGGCGGGGGTCAAGATTCTTGAAATAAATGCGGAATAAGAAATAAAACGGAGTTGTTGCAATTTTGCGGCAGCTCCGTTAATTCAATACGGAGGGGTAAGGGAATGATCTATCTTGATAATGCGGCAACTACAGGGAAAAAGCCGCAGAGCGTTATAAATGCGGTGGATATGAGCCTTAAGGAATACTGCGCGAATCCCGGCAGAAGCGGGCACGCCGCTTCTATGAAGGCTGCGGCGGCAGTATATAATGTGAGGCGGGAGCTTGCTGATTTTTTCACGGCGTCGGGAGCGGAAAATGTTGTTTTTACATTGAACTGCACTCACAGCATAAATTGCGTTATAAAGGGGCTGCTTAAGGCGGGAGACCGCGTGGTGACGTCCTCGCTTGAGCATAACGCAGTTATGCGGCCGCTTTATAAGGTCGGTGCGGCGGTTGATGTTGCGGCGGTATCGCTCACGGACGACAACATAACGCTCAATAATTTTGAAAGACTTATAAGACCCGATACAAAGCTTGTGATATGCACGGGAGCTTCAAATGTTTTGGGCAAGGCGCTGCCGATAACGCAGATAGGCGCGCTCTGCAAAATAAGAGGAGTGCCGTTTGCGGTCGATGCGGCGCAGACGGCGGGAGTTTTTCCTATAAATATGAAAAAGCAGGGAATAGATTACCTTTGCATAGCGCCGCACAAAGGGCTTTACGCGCCCATGGGAATAGGTGTGCTTATTTGTGAAAAGCCGCTTAAGAACACTGTTTTGGAGGGCGGCACGGGTACTAATTCGGCAGAGCTTGTACAGCCCGATTTTCTGCCCGAAAGGCTTGAGAGCGGAACGGTAAATGTTCCCGGAATAATGGGCACGGCTGCGGGACTCGGCTATGTTAAAAGGCTGGGAATCGAAAAAATATACAGCCATGAAATAGCGCTTTGCGAGCTTCTTTATGACGAGCTTGAAAGGAATCCCGGGGTCAGGCTGTATTCGCCCAAGCCGTTCGCGGGCGGCTGGGCGCCGGTAATATCCTTTAATGCGGAAGGCTTCAAAAGCGGAGAGCTTGCGCGGTATCTGAACGAGCGAGGAATAGCGGTAAGGGCGGGGCTGCACTGCGCGCCGACCGCGCACAGAATAATGGGAACGATAGAAAACGGAGCGGTCAGAGCCTCCCCTGCGGCGTTTAATACCGCGGCGGATATAAAAGCGCTTGCCACCGCTTTAAAAAAAGCTTAAAAAAACGCAAATTTTCTATTGAATGACCCTTTATTTTATGTTAAAATAAAACAGAGACTGTAAGTAAAGGATTGTTGACAGGTGAGCAGCATATTTAATGCCATTTATGCATTCTGGAATCAGATAATTTACGCTGTCGCCGGTATGCGTATACCGTTTGATATTATCGATATACTTCTTATGGCGTATATCATTTATAAGGCTATCGGTTTTTTGCGTGAAACGCGTGCGGGGCAGCTTGCAAAGGGACTTGTTATATTCGTTGTAATCTATTTTGTTGCAAACTGGTGGAACCTGACCACAATGAAATGGATACTTTCAAGATTTGTGGATTACATTATAATAGCCATTGCAATCATATTTCAGCCGGAGCTGCGGCGTATACTCGAGCGTGTGGGGCATACGAAATTTGTCAGCGCTCACGGCTCTTCGCTTGAATCCGATCCGCTTGAGGATTGTATTGATAAGGTCAGCCGCGCGGCGGGAATCATGCAGGAAAGCAAAACGGGCGCGCTTATAGTGTTTGAGCGGTCTACACAGCTCGGCGAAATAATAGATACCGGCACCGTGATAAACGCAGACCCGTCTGTGCAGATGATAAACAATGTATTTTTTCCGAAATCTCCGCTGCATGACGGCGCAATGATAATAAGGGACTCACGGCTCTACGCCGCAGGCTGCATTCTTCCGCTGACCCAGCGTGAGGATATATCCTCACAGCTCGGAACACGCCACAGGGCGGCTATCGGCATGACCGAGAATTCCGACGCGGTGGTGCTTGTGGTATCCGAGGAAACGGGGAACATATCAATAGTTTCAAACGGACAGATAGAACGTAATTTCAATGCCATATCCGCAAGGGCGAAGCTCGGGAAGCTGCTTTTATCCGACGCAGAAGCCGAAACCGGCAGCCCTGTGCTCGCAAGGCTCAAAAGCATGAATCCGTTCGGAAAAGTCAAGGGAAAGGAAGCGAAGGAAGCAAATGAATCGGAAAATAAAAATTCCCGTTAACTTTTCTTTGAGGCGGCTGCTTTACAACCGTCGGTTTACGATTCCCTTTTCGCTTATCACGGCGTTCATATTTTGGCTTATAATCATGATAAGCCAAAACCCGGATATAGACCGTACCTTCACCGATATTCCGCTTAACATAACCCTTGATAACACCTACGCCGCGGAAAATCATATGGAGATAATAGGCGATGTTTCGGCACAAAAATTCACCGTTACCATTAACGGGCCGAGCTATGTTGTAAGTGCGCTTAAAGCAAGCGATTTTTATGTTTACGCGTCCGCTGCGGCAATCAATTCGCCGGGCGAGTATCAACTGGAGGTATCCGGCGCGCGCAATACCGCCGTCACCGATTACAATATAGTCTCCATAAATCCGCCGACGGTAAGCCTTTACTTCGACTATGTGGATACAAAGGAATTCACAATAACCGCAAAGGCTGACGGGGCGGCGGCGATTGACGGGCTTGTTGCCGAAACTCCGGTCGTGAGCGGCACGGAAAACGATACCATAACCATAAAGGGCCCGCGCACGGTCATGAATAAGATTGACTCGGTCGTGGCTTACGCCGCGGTAAACAAGACCCTTTCGGAAAGCGCAACCTATGACGCGGAAATTCAGCTTTTCGATGAGGACGGGAACAAGATTGACAAAACAAATCTGACCCTCAGCGAAACGGCGGTCAAGGTTACCGTGCCGATATCGAAGACGAAGACAGTGCCTGTGGTGGCTGACTTTACAAAGCTGCCCTCGGGTATATCAAAGAGCAGTATTTCCTATAAAGTCGATCATGACAGCGTTACGGTCATCGGCACGCCCGATGCGATCGACAAGATAACGCAGGTGACTCTCTCACCAATTGATATTACCACAATTTCCGCAGGCTCAAACCGCGCGGAGGTCTCCGCAAAGCTGCCCGACGGAGTCAGAATTCTCGATTCGATAGAGCATTTCACCGTCACGGTGGATACCTCCGGCTTCTCGGAAAAAACGCTGAACATTTCCGATGTGCGCTACAGCGGGCTTTCTTCGGGGCTTAAGGCCACGACCGACAATGTAATACGCAATGTTAAGATTTGCGGCCCGAAGGCGGTTATAAGCCGATTGAAGGATTCCGAGGTCTACGCAACTGTAGATTTGTCGGATAAGGCGGCGGGCGAGCATACGGTAACGGTCACCGTAAGATCGGTTCAAAATAACATTTGGCAGGTGGGCACTTATACCACTACGGTCAAAATTAAGTAAATAAGGCGTTTTATCATTTTCCCCGCCCCCGCATATAATGGAATATGTGGGGTGGGGAAATGATTAAATACATACTTATTGCCGGCTGCGTTTGCTTTTCAATGCTTGGCTTGGCGGAGTTTCTGCACGGCGTAAAAACCAAGCTCATAGCTTCGGGGAAAAAGGGAACGACTTATGCGGTGGTTTTTCTGTCCGACGGTAATCCCGAGGATCAGATAGCCTTTGCCGCAGAGCAGCGCATATGGCTCGGAAAGAGCTATGCCGACGGTATAATCGCCGTGAACTGCGGGCTGTCGGAAAGTGCCGATAAGCTTTGCAGGGAGGCGGCGGAAAAATACGGCGTGGCTTACTGCTCGGCGGAGGAGCTGGAGAATTTTATGCCGCTTTAAAGGTGAGGTGGATTTTCTTATGGCGGAGGCTTTAAATGCCGAGGTCGCCGAAATTTCGGGTACCGTTGAAAGAATTACATATAAAAATCAGAATAACGGCTACACGGTGGCGGAGGTTAAGCTGCCCGGGGAAAGCATAACCGTTGTGGGAATGCTTCCCTTTTTAACAGAGGGCGACTGCGCCGTATTTTACGGCAGCTATACCGTTCACCCGACCTACGGCAGACAGTTTAAGGCGGAAAGCTTTGAACGCAAAACGCCCGAAAACGCCGCCGCTGTTTTAAGGTATCTGTCCTCGGGGGCTATAAAGGGCGTAGGCCCTGCCACCGCGCAGAGAATAGTTGAAAAATTCGGCACGGATACGCTGGAAATTATTCAAAACCGACCGCAGGAATTAGCGTCGATAAAAGGGATATCCCTCTCAAAGGCAAGGGATATATCCGAGGAATACAACAAGCAGTACGGTGTCAGGGATATAATGCTGATGCTTTCAAAATACAATGTCACGCCCGACAGGTGCCTTAAAATTTTCAAGCATTTCGGCGCGCAGTCGGTTGATACAATAAAGAAAAACCCCTATGTGCTGTGCGAGGAGGGGCTTGATTTCCGCTTTGAAACCGCAGAGGATATTGCGGCGGATATGGATTTTGATAAGCAGAGCGAGCTGCGTATCACTGCGGGGCTTGAGTATGTACTGCGCAAAAATCTTTTAAACGGGCATACCTGCCTGCCGCGCACAAAGCTTTTAGAGGTTGCCTGCCGCTTGCTTGGGTGTCCGTATGACGCGGCGGAAAGCGCGTGCGACAGGCTGATCGAATGCTTCAGAATAAAGGAAAAAAGCATATCGGGAACAGATTATCTTTCCATTCCCGCTTATTACTCGGCGGAGGAGCATATTGCGGCGCGGCTGCTTGCGGTAAAGCGGTATATCGACCGCAGCATAACAGCCGATTCGCTTGAGATCGATAATGTGGAGCGGCAGCTCGGAATAAAATTTGAGGAGCTTCAGCGCAAAGCGATAACCGAGGCATTTGAAAGCGGAATTTTGGTGCTGACCGGCGGTCCGGGTACCGGCAAGACCACAACACTCAACGCCATTATAAAGCTTTTCGAAAACCGCGGGCTTGAGCCGGAGCTTGCAGCCCCTACAGGGCGCGCGGCAAAGCGTATGACCGAGCTTACCGGCAGAGAGGCAAAGACCATTCACCGTCTGCTTGAGGTGGAATGGGGCGACGGCGATAACCGTCAGTTTTCACGCAATGAGAAAAATCCGCTTTCCTGCGAGGTCATAATTATCGATGAAGCCTCAATGATAGACGCGCTGCTTTTTGACAGTCTTTTAAAGGCGTTAAGGCTTTCCTGCCGCATAATTTTGGTGGGGGATTCCGACCAGCTGCCGAGCATCGGCGCGGGCAATGTTTTGGGGGATATTTTAGCGTCGGATATGTTTCCGTCAATAAGACTTAACAAGGTGTTCAGGCAGGCGAGCAAAAGCATGATAATCACGAATGCCCATGCAATCATAAACGGCGAGCCGCCCGATTTTTCAATTAAAAATTCCGATTGCTTCTTTCTTAAAAGGACAAGCCGCGCGGATGTCAGCCGTACCGTGACAGAGCTTGTAAGCGAGCGGCTGCCAGCGGCATATAAATTCGATCCGATAAGGGATATTCAGGTGCTTTGTCCTTCAAGACTGCTTGATACCGGAACGGTAAGCCTTAACAATATGTTGCAGACGGCGCTTAATCCCGATACGGGCAAAAAGGCGCAGTTAAGCTTTAAGGGTATATATTTCCGAGTGGGCGATAAGGTTATGCAGACCAAGAACAATTACGATCTGCAATATAAGCGCGACGGCGGCGAATACGGCACGGGAGTTTTTAACGGCGATGTCGGATTTATAACCGATATCGATAAGCGCGGGGGAATTATGACGGTTCGGTATGACGACAGGACGGTCACATATTTTTCCGAGGATTTGTCAGAGCTTGAGCCGGCATACGCGGTTACCGTGCATAAAAGCCAGGGCAGCGAGTACGATTGCGTGGTGCTGCCGCTTTATGATGTGCCGACGAAGCTGCGCTACCGCAATCTGCTTTATACTGCGGTCACAAGGGCGAAAAAGCTGCTTGTGGTTGTGGGGGATGAGAGCGTTTGGCTTGAAATGGCGGCGAATGATAAAAAAACGCTGCGCTATACTTTTTTAAAACAGTTTTTAAAGGAAGCGGATATTTATGAAACGGGTAATATCGGTTCTTAAATCGGTATTCTTCCCGAAAACCTGCGCCGGCTGCGGCGAAATAATCAACGAGGACGATGAGCTGTGCGATTACTGCCACGAAATGCTTGTCCGCTGCGATCCGCTTAAGCGCTGTATGCGCTGCGGATTGAAAAAGGATGACTGTCAGTGCAAAAATCAAGTCTTCGCATTTGAAATGTGCATAGCTCCGTTTGTCAACGACGGCGTTGCAAAGCGGGCAATGTATCACTTTAAATATCGCCGCAGAATGACCTACGGCACTATGCTTGCAAAGCAAATGGCGCTTTGCGTTAAAAATGAGTACAGAGGAATCAAGTTTGACGGAATCTGCTTTGTGCCCATGCACTTCAGAAAGAAATTAAGCCGCGGCTTTAACCAAACCGAGGTTATGGCAAAAATTATCTCGGATATCCTCGGCGTTCCGCTGATAAACGCGCTTAAATGCGTGAAATTTGTTCACTCCCAACACGAATTGGGCATAAAGCAGAGGCGTGAAAATGTTAAGGATATGTATGTACCGACAGGAAGCCTTCGCGGCAAATCGCTCTTACTGGTGGACGATATAAAAACCACAGGAGCCACGCTTAACGAATGCGCCGTGCAGCTGCTTTCTGCAGGGGCGGATTGCGTTTACTGCGTGACCGCGCTTATAAGCGAAAAGAAATAATCAATCGGGGGCAATTATGGCAACAGATATAGGAATAGATTTAGGCTCGTCAAAAACAGTTATATTTTCAAGCTCAAAGGTTGTGCTTGAGCTGCCGAATGTCGTAACGGTGGACAGCGAAACCTGGGAGCCTGTGTATTACGGCGAAAAGGCAAAGCAGACAATCGGCAGAACGCCCGAAAGCCTTGTGTGCGTAACGCCGATAGAGCGCGGGGTTATTTCCGATTACGATATAGCCGAGCTTATGCTCAAAAACTATATGCAGCAGGCGTTCGGCAACCGCATTCTGCGGCCGCGCATAATGGCGACTCTTCCTGCGGGGCTTACGGAGCTGCAGCACCATTCGCTTTCAAATGTTATGGAATCCGCGGGAGGCAGAAATGTCTCGGTAATAGAGGGGCCGCTTGCGATAGCGTTCGGCCTGGGACTTGATTTTTCAAAGCCGCGCGGCACGCTCATTGTGGATATAGGCGCCGGCACCACCGATATTGCGGTTATTTCCATGGGCGGAATCGCGGTTTGCGAGTCCTTTAAAACCGCTTCGGGAGACCTTGATTCGCAGATAGTGCGCTATGTCAGAAAGGAATATAACATAGAGATCGGGGCACTTACCGCAGAATCGGTTAAGATCAAGATCGGATCGGCGCTTAAAAGGGATGTTGAGGTTGCGGTTGTAGCGAAGGGAAGAAATGTCTTCTCGGGGCTTCCCGAAAGCTTTGAAATTTCCTCGGGCGAGATATATGAGGCGATAATCGACACGGTGAATGTTATCTGCAACGCCGTGAGGCAGGTACTTAACCGCACCGACCCGGATCTTGTAGCCGATATAACCGAGGACGGAATGTATTTAACGGGAGGCGGCTCGCTGCTTTCGGGAATGGCGGAAAAGCTGGAGGAATACCTCGGCGTTTCGGTGCACAGACTGGACGACCCGACGCACAGCGTTGTTAAGGGTGCGGCGGCGGCGCTTAAAAATCCCGGGCTGCTTAAAAATGTGGATTATCAGATGCGCTCCATAAAGGAATTGGCGGTCGAATAGATTTTAGCGCTTTAAATCGTTAAAGAAATACTTGACAAAACTGAAAAATAATGTATAATATAATTTAATGTGATATATGAAAGGGTGGACAGAATGTTCGGTTGCGTTAACTATCGATTTTATTATTTTAAAACGGACTGCCTGTACCCTTACGAAGCTTAAACCTTAAAGCTTTGAAATTTTAAGTACGGACAGCCCGCGATCGTTTATGCTTTTTTGCAATAAACGCTTGCGGGCTTTGTTTTGGAAAAGGTGATTTAATGCTGAACGAAAAAATGGTGAGTCTGGGTATGCGCCGTTCGGTTATCCGCGAAATATTTGAATACGGCAAAAAGCGCAAGGCGGAAATAGGGGAAGAATGCGTTTTTGATTTCAGCCTCGGCAATCCGAGTGTCCCGACCCCCGCGGCGGTTACTGCGGCTTTGGAGCGTATTATAAAGGAAACCGACCCGGTACGGCTGCACGGCTACACCTCGGCGCAGGGGGATACAGCGGTAAGGGCGAAAATTGCCGGCAGCATAGAAGAACGGTTCGGTTTTCCCGCAAATAAGGATTTAATTTATATGACCTGCGGCGCGGCGGCTTCGCTCACAGTAACGCTGAACGCGCTTATAAACAGCGGAGATGAAATTATAATTCCGTCGCCGTTTTTCCCGGAGTACCGCGTGTTTGCGGAGAATGCCGGTGCACACGTTGTGACGGTGCAGTGCCGAAAGCCCGATTTTCAGCTTGATATTAAGGCGACAGAGAACGCCGTGACCGAAAAAACCAAGGCGATAATAATAAACTCGCCGAATAACCCGACGGGCGCGGTTTTCTCACCCGATACTATAAAGGCATTAAGTGATATGCTGTGTAAAAAGCAAGCAGAGTACGGTACCGATATTTATATTATAGCCGACGAGCCCTACCGCGAGCTTTCTTACGGGGCAGAGGTGCCGTACATCCCGAAATATTATGCTAATACGATGATTTGCTATTCCTACAGTAAATCGCTTTCTCTTCCGGGGGAGCGCATAGGCTACATATTTATTCCCGAAGGCGCTGCGGACTGCCGTAAATTATACGCCGCAGTTTGCGGTGCGGGCAGGGCGCTTGGGTTTGTGTGCGCACCGAGCCTTATGCAGTACACCGTAGCAGAGTGTACCGACGCTTTACCCGATGTTTCCGCCTATAAGAAAAATCGCGATCTGCTTTTCGGCGCACTTACCGATTACGGATATGAGGCAGTACCGCCCGACGGTGCGTTCTACCTGTTTGTAAAATCGCCTGAACCTGACGCGAACGCATTTTGCGAAAGGGCAAAAAAATACGAGTTGCTGCTTGTGCCGTCGGATGATTTCGGGTGCGAGGGGTATGTAAGAATATCCTACTGCGTAACGGCTGAGCAGATAGAAAGATCATTACCGGCGTTTAAGGCGCTTATTGAGGAGTATAAATAAATGACAGAGCTTGAAAAGGCGAGAGAGCAGATTGACCGTATAGATAAAGAAATGGCACGCTTGTTTGAGGAAAGAATGGCAGCGGTAAAAACGGTTGCCGAGTACAAAAGGCAAAACGGCGTGCGCGTGGCCGATTTATCCCGCGAGGCGGAGGTTATAAAGCGAAACTCATCGCTAATTGAAAACGAGGCGTTAAAGCCCTATTTCGTAAGCTTTTTGCAGAGCAATATGGATATTTCAAAGGCGTATCAGCACCGCCTGCTTGAGGGTATGCGCATAGCCTACAGCGGCGTTGAGGGCGCGTTTGCCAATATTGCCGCAAACCGTATTTTCCCCGACGGCACGGCGGTTTCCTGCGGGGATTTCAAGGCAGCGTACGAATCGGTGGAAAGCGGCGAGAACGACTGCGTTATTCTTCCGATTGAAAACAGCTACAACGGCGATGTCGGTCAGGTTATGGATCTTACCTTTTTCGGCTCGTTATACATAAACGGAATTTACGATATTGAAATAGTGCAGAATCTGCTTGCCGTTAAAGGCACCACGATGGATGAGGTCAAGGAGGTTATAAGCCACCCGCAGGCGCTCGGTCAGTGCGCGGCGTATATAAGGCGGCACGGCTTTAAGCCGACCGAGGCGGTAAACACCGCTGTTGCGGCAAAGCTTGTGGCAGAGTCGGGCAGGCACGATATAGCGGCAATAGGCAGCAGCGAGGCGGCGAAAAAATTCGGGCTTAAAAAGCTCGAGGCGCACATTAACACAAGCGGTAATAACACGACACGCTTTGCGGTGTTTTCAAAGGCGGCAAAAGCCCCGTCTAAAGCCGATAACCAGTTTATTATGCTCTTCACCGTGCCGAATGAGGCGGGGCTTTTGGGTCAGGCAATAGCGGTAATAGGAAAATACGGCTTTAACCTGCGCGCCTTGAAATCCAGACCGACAAAGGAGCTTATCTGGAGCTATTATTTCTACGCCGAGGGCGAGGGCAATATAAACGGCGAAAACGGCAAGGCTATGCTTAAAGAGCTTAAAGAAAAATGCAGCAATGTGCGGGTTGTGGGCAGCTTTGAAAAGGAAATTGTATCGGTTGAGAGCTGTGATTGTATCGAAAATGCAAAAATGGCAGTTGACATAAAAGACAATGGATTTGATATTGAAATCAAACCATACGAAATTCAGACATACCGTGTACGTTTCTAGAAAATGAACCTGAAAAAAGAAAAGGGAAAGGAAGAAAAAATGGCAAAGATTATAGGAAAAGAATTAGCAAATATACCGTGGCAAGAAAAGCCACAGGATTACCCGCGCCCAGTATGGCGTTACACAGAAAACCCGATTATTGACAGATACGCAATTCCAACATCTAACAGTATCTTTAACAGTGCAGTAGTACCGTTTGAGGATGGATTTGCAGGTGTATTCCGCTGTGACAGC
>URNB01000065.1 GCA_900549055.1 uncultured Oscillospiraceae bacterium | reverse complement strand
ACAATTCAAAAGTTTACACCGACATGCTCGGGTTAAGGTACTTTTGAATTGTTCATCAGGCATTAAATAAAAAAACAGAAAGCGAGTCCCGTCATGATAAAATTTTCAGCCGAAAGCAATACCTTCTTCCTTGGTACCGAAAGCTCGAGCTACATCATAAAAATACTCGATAACGGTCTTCTCTGCCATAAATACTACGGTGCGGCGGTTGCGTGCGATAATTTCGACTACCTCAATCTTTTCAAAAAGCACGAATATATGCCCGATACCGTTCTTAACGGCGTAAGCGTCGCAAAGGACAGTGCTCCGCAGGAATACCCTGCCTTCGGCCGCGGTGATTTCAGAAGTCCCGCGGTCTGCGTTGAGGACAGCTGCGGCAGACGCGTAAACGAGCTTCTTTACAAAAGCCATGAGATATTCCGCGGCGTGCCCTCGATTCCCGGTCTTCCATATTTTGACAGAAATGCCGAAAATGCCGAAACCCTTAAAATCATTTTATCCGACAGTGTAACAGGCTTTGAAGCCGCACTTTTCTATTCGGTCTTTGAAGCGGAGGACGCCGTCACGCGGCACACGGTAATAACCAATGTATCCGACAGACCCTTAAAGCTTTGCTCGGCGGAAAGCCTTTCGATAGATTTTGAATCGAAAAATTTCGAGCTGCTCACCCTGCACGGCGCATGGGCAAGAGAACGCCACATAAGCCGAAGACCGCTTGATTACGGCACGACCTCCGTAGAAAGCCGCCGCGGCTCATCGGGTCATCAGCACAATCCGTTTGCGGCGCTACTATCACCCGGAGCGGATGAAGAAAACGGCGAGGTATACGGCTTTGCACTTGTTTACAGCGGAAATTTCAGAATTTCGGCTGAGGTGGACCAGTTTGCCTCAACGCGCCTGCAGATAGGAATAAATCCGCACGGCTTCACCTACCTTTTACCGCTGGGAGAAAGCTTTGCGACGCCTCAGGCGATATCTGTCTACAGCAAAAACGGGCTCGGAGGTATGTCCCGCCGCTTCCACGATATGTGCCGCAGGCATTTGGGAGTCTCCGCCGATAAAAGTATAAAGCACCCGATCATTATAAACAGCTGGGAAGCAATGTATTTCGACATAACCGAGGAACGCATTGAAAGGCTCATAAACAGCTGCAAGGGACTGGGAATCGATACCTTCGTTTTGGACGACGGCTGGTTTGGCTGCAGGGAAAGCGATAATTCTTCCCTCGGGGACTGGTATACGGATGAAACCAAATTCCCGAACGGTCTGCACGGAATTATCGATATCTGCAAAAGAAACGGCATGAAGTTCGGAATATGGTTTGAGCCGGAAATGATTTCGGAAAACAGCCGCCTTTACCGCGAGCATCCCGACTGGTGCATCCATTCTCCCGGCCGCGCTCCCGTTGAAAGCCGCAATCAGTTAGTGCTGGATATGGCGCGCAGCGAGGTGGTTGACTGCATATACAACCAGATTTCCGCCATGCTGTCAAAATATGATATTTCCTATGTTAAATGGGACATGAACAGAAATATTACGGACAACGGCTCTGCGTCCCTGCCTGCCGAAGCGCAGGGAGAACATACCCACCGTTATATTCTCGGTGTTTACAGTCTTATGAAGCGGCTCACCGAAAATTATCCCGGCGTTTTGTTTGAAGGCTGCGCCGGAGGCGGCGGCAGATTTGATTTCGGAATCCTTTACTATATGCCGCAGATATGGACGAGCGACGACACCGACGCGATAGAAAGGCTCAAAATTCAATACGGCACAAGCCTTGTCTACCCGCCCGCTTCAATGACGGCTCATGTTTCCGCCTGTCCGAATCATCAAACGGGCAGAATTACCCCGTTTAAGACCCGCGGAGATATAGCGCAGATATGCAATTTCGGCTATGAATTCGACACCTCAAAGCTTTCATCATCCGAGCTTGCGCAAATCAGCGAGCAGATAAGGCTGCACAAAAAAACAGAGCCGCTGATTTACGACGGCAGCTTTTACAGAATAATAAGCCCGTTTGAAAGCGATTACTGCTGCTGGGAGCTTGTATCCGCCGACAGAAAACAGGCGCTTGCGGTATTCGCCGTTCAGCGCACCACGCCGAACACCGGCGGGCAATACATAAGGCTTAAGGGCCTTGACCCCGATGCCGTATACACCGTGTCGCCCAATATGCTTCGGCTGCACGGCAGCAGCCTTATGAACGCGGGACTGCCTATAGCCGAGGATTTGACCGACTACAGCACCGTGATTTTTGAACTGAACGCAGAATAGCATAAGGAGAATTTAAAATGAAGGATCACCGCATTGCCGATAAGCTTATAGAGCAAAGATTTGAAGAAATAAGCAAAAAAACAGATGCCCTGCCGAAAACGCAGGTCAACTACATTTTCGTAACGGACACCCATGCCGACGAATATCTTTTAAAGGATGAAAACGGCAAGCTGACGGTTTTTGAACCCGAGGATACCGTAAACGACCGCATAAATCAAATTGCAAAACACCTTGAAATCGCCGTTAACATAGCAAATAAAAACGATAATATTGACTTTATCGCCGTCGGCGGCGACCTTATGAACGCCTACTGCATAAAAGGCAAGGAGCATGTTTTGAGCAATCTGCACAGGTCGGTCGCTCCGCTTAAAAACAGCTTAAAGCCGGTGCTTATTGCCTTCGGAAACCATGACGACAACGCCTTCCAGTTTTTGAATCCGAATATTCCCGCAGCCGAAAGGGAATGGATTATAAGCGATAAGGACTGGAAGGAAAAAGTCACCGATTTGTTCCCCGGAGCAAACAGAGAGATTCACGATGACCGCTATGAATATTCGAAATATTATTATTATGATCTTAAGAAAAAAAGAACAAGAATAATAATTCTCGACACTATGGACTGCCGCCGCCCGTTTGATGAAAACGGCATTGTAAACGGAGAAATGCGATTGAAGCGCATATGCTATACCGATCAGCAGCTCGACTGGCTTGTAAACCGCGCAATGACCGCACCCGCCGATTACAATTACATTTTTATCTCTCACATGGGTATCGATTCCGCCGTGAACAGCAACAGAATGCTCGGCGGCGAGACGCTCCGCGAAATTATAAGGGCATTCCAAAGCCGCTCCTCCTACAGCTTTTCATACACCGATATAAACGGTGAGGAAATAACCGTAAACGCCGATTTCCCCGAAAGCATAAGCGGGAAAATACTGTTTTATTCCTTCGGGCATCAGCATTCCGAAGCGATACTTTACAGCGAGGATATTAACCTCTGGCAGGTCGCAACAGGCTGCGAGAATATGCGCGGCGGCGAGGGTGAAGGCGGAAGCGACGCGTCCGTGAAATGGAAAATTCTCAATAACCGCCGCGAGGGCGACGAAACCGAAACCTGCATTGATATAATCTCTGCAGGCACAGAGGTTTGTCATAAATTCAATATAGGCCCCGGAGACGATGCCGAAATGCCGTATAAATGTGAATAAAAATAAAAAAGACTTATCCTCGGTAGGGTAAGTCTTTTTTAAAGCCGCAGTTTATGTTACGGGCAGGACGGCTTTGCAATGACGGATGTATGCTCAGCCGTTACCCTTATTAAATTCAGTATCGGCAGCGGTACGCCCTTCGCATCCGAACAGACGCCGTATATACCGCCGCCGACAGCTTCGGCATAATGCCGAATTTGTTCCTCCCGTTGCATTAACGACAGCATTCCGCTTCAGCCGCGGAGCACGCAGCTTACTTAATGCAGCTCATTAACGCCAACGCCATAATTATATACCAATAATGTGCGAAGAACCCGCTTTTTCGTGAAATGTAGCATTTTCGGCGTGAAATGTAAATTTTCACATAAGCCTGTATTTAACAATCCCTCAGCCGCCTTACGGCGTCAGCTCCCTAAACACCGGGAGCCATTGGTCTGTACAGAAGCCATCTTTAGGCACATCCGATATCCGCCGTCCGAAATCCGTTATCTGAACTTCTTTCCCGCAATAACATTAATAAGAATATATATTCCTATAAGCAGCGCTACAGAGGCGCAAAGAATGATATACATTCCGCCGATTCCCACGCTTTTTCCGAAAAAGTCCACGCTGCAGTCTACGCTTTGCTTAATTGCATCGACCGCCTCAGGCGGGAAGCCGCTGTCTGCCATTTCCGCAAAAACTCCGCGCATTGCGTGATTTCTCAAAAGACTCGTTCCGTATGTTCCGGGCAAAAACGAAAGCACTTTTTGAAGCCCCGTGCCGAAATTCGATATCGGCATATAAGCTCCGCAAATAAAGCCGTAGCCCGCGCTTACAATCGTTCCCACGGCAGATGCCTGCCCGTCGGTCGATAAAAAAAAGTTAATGCATGAGGAAAGCGCCGTTCCGAACATCGTCAGCAAAAATACATCAAGCACCATGAGCAGAACATCCGACAAAGATAAATACCAGCCCGCCGCACCCAGATATAAAAGGCAGGCAAAAAGCGCGGCTGCGGTAATTATCATCGTTGATATAAGCGTTGAAAGATAATAGCCGAGCCCCAGCGTTCCGAAACGCACCGGAGTCACGGTAAGGTCGTGCCTTGCGCCGCTTGTTTTATCCTTGATCATTAAAAGGTTGGAGCAAAACGACACGGTTACGCAGCTTACTGCCAGCAGCGATGAAATCAACTGCCCGCCGACGCAGCCGTTTATAACTGCGTCCGAAGCCGACGCGCCCGCCGATATCAGCGCCGAACGGAAGGAATCGTCATATACCTTTTTCAAAAAGGTCGAATAAAGCACAAGTAGGATTATCGGCGTGATAAGCGAGGAAAAAAACATTCCCTTATCCTTGAAATAAAGCTTTGTATTGCGTTTCACAAGCGAAGTAAGTCCCGTCATTTTCCGTCGCCTCCCGTTAAAGCCTTACCTGTGACCGCAAGGAATACATCGTCCATTTTTCCCTTTGTCACCTCATAATCCCTGAAAATTTCGGGATATTTCATTATAAGCTCGGTAGCCGCCGCCGTGTCAGGTACAGTCACCCTATAGGCGTCGCGGATTGCCTCATACGGCCGCCCGAGCCTTTTGATTTCGGCTTCATCAGCGCCGTAAACAGTGATAAAATCACCTGCATATGTATTTTTAAGCGCCAGCGGAGTTCCCTCGGCGGCTATTTCGCCGTGATCCAAAATCACAACATAATCCGCGTCCGCCGCCTCCTCCATATAATGCGTAGTCAAAAATACCGTAAGCTCTTCATTTTTACGCAGCTCGCCTATGACCCTCCACAAAAGATTCCGCGTCTGCGGATCAAGCCCGGTTGTAGGCTCATCCAAAATAAGTATTTTCGGGTCGTGAATCAGCGCGCGCGCAATATCTATACGCCGCCTTTGCCCGCCCGAAAGCTTTCCCACGGGGCGGCGCAGCAGCTCCTCAAAATCCAAAAGCGCCGAAAGCCGGGCAAGCCGTTTCTTAAACTCCGCGCCCCTTATTCCGTAAAGCGCCGCGCGGCTTTCGAGATTATCCCTTACCGAAAGCTCCTTATCCAGCACGGAATTTTGAAAAACAACGCCTATGCCGCGCTTTATGAAATCCGAATCGCGCTCGGAATCCCTGCCGCAGATTTCCACCGTTCCGCTGTCCTTTGAAAGCTGACCGCAGATTATGTTTATGGTCGTTGATTTTCCCGCACCGTTTACGCCCAAAAATGCGAAGAATTCGCCCTTTTTGACCTTAAAGCTTAAATCGTTTACCGCCTTTTTATCACCGTAGCTTTTACATAGATGTTCGATTTTAAGCAATCCTATTCCCCCTTTTCGATATATGTGCCGACAGCACAACCGAAGCTTTTTTTATTATACCCCCGGCTTATTGAAAAATCAAGCTTTTCGCATATAATAATAAGCGTAAAAAGAAATAAGAAAGCGATGACACCGATGTGTTACGAAAAAAATATTGAGAATTAAATAATAAATATTCGGAGGTATGACTTATGTTTGAAATGAGACCTTATGCTAAAAGAAATAATTCCCTTTACAACCCGTTCCGCGATATGGATGAATTTGAGAAGAAATTCTTCTCATCGCCCTTCGGATTCTTCGACACGAATGTGCTTGATGAATTCAAGACCGACATTAAAGACGAAGGCGACCGCTATGAGCTGGAAGCCGACCTGCCGGGCTTTGACAAGAAGGATATTCACCTTGATATAAACGGTGATATGCTCACCGTGAGCGCCGAAAGACATTCGGAGCACGAGGAAAAGGATAAAAAGAATAAATATGTGCGTTGCGAGCGCTCTTACGGTTCCTACAGCCGCAGCTTTGATTTATCGGGCGTTAAAGCCGATGAAATTAAGGCAAAATACGAAAACGGAGTTTTGAAGCTGACGATGCCGAAGAAGGAAAACACTCTTCCCGAAGCCCGTCATCTTGAAATCGAATAAGCGTTAAGCAGCAAACCCCTGTCGGGCAACAGTCCGACAGGGGTTTTGTTTATAAGTTCTGCTTATCAATACAGATTTCTTTAAAATGCTCCTCGGTTTTCTTATCACTAAACCAAATAAAAATTCCGTTTTTGATTCTTGTAAGCAAGACCCTGTAGATATTCAAAAACAGCTCGGGGTATGGCGAGCTGTCCCTGAACCCGGCATCGCATTTCGCGACCTTTTCCATACGTTATTTCCGGTAATCCTTACGCCAAACAAGATTTTCCTATCGGATAAGACCGACATAATCAAAGCCTCGCATCCGTTCATTATTACACTTTCTTAATTGTCCTTCATTCCTTAACTACAATATTGCGGATCCAGGTCCCTCGCTTCAGCATAACGAAGCCTATAACGCACTTAAGAATTTCCGCACCCTGGCATACTGCGTAAAGCGGCAGAATCGGCACGCCTGTAAAGCGGCTGAGCGAAAATGCCAGCGGTACACTCACCACCCATACAAAGCAGCTGTCAAAAAGCAGTGTGGAAAGCGTTTTTCCGCCTGAGCGCAGAGTGAAATATGCGGCATTGGTATAGGCGTTAAACGGCATTATAACCGAATTTATGCATATTAAGGATGTCGCAAGCGAACGGACAGCCTCATCGGTTTTGTAGATCAGCGGGAAAATGCCCGAGACCGCCGCCATCACAAGCCCGAAAACCGCGCATGAGGTTACCGAAAACGCAATAAGTTTGCGATCGCAGTCCCGTACCTCGTCGGGCGATCTGCCCGCGCCGAGCATTTGACCGATTATTATTCCGGTGGCGCTGCCGAGGGATATAAAGCAGACCGAGAAGAGATTCCAAAGCGTTGAAGCGATATTATTCGCCGCCACAACATTAAGCCCCCGCGTCGAGTAGCACTGATTGAGCACCGCCACGCTTGCAGACCACAATGCCTCGTTAACAAGCAGCGGCATGCCCTTGAGCGTGATTTTTTTGAGCAGCGGCAAAGCGATTCTCAATGAGCGGTAAACGCCCTTTATATAGGGATAGCGCTTACCGTGGCTGTGCAGCCATGCGGCATTGACCGCAAGCTCGGTGTAGCGAGAAATAACGGTTGCAATTGCAGCGCCCTTAACGCCGAGAACCGGCATTCCGAGCTTTCCGAAAATCAAAACATAGTTTAAAGACATATTGACCGCTACCGCAGCAAGCCCCGATACCATCGGCACAACGGTCTGCCCCGTTTCGCGCATTGAGGAAGCATAAGCGTTATTAAAGGTAAAGGGAACAAGCCCTATCAGCATAACCGCAAGATATTCCCTGCCGTAACGCAGCGCGTCCGCTCGCTCTGCGGCGGTCGCCTCTCCGTTAAGGTAAAGACTTATAAGCGCTTCTCCACGAAGCAGCAGCAAAGCAATACCAGCCGCGCCGATAACCGCGCAAATCATAATTTTAAAGCGGAAGGTCTGGCGGATACCCTCGTCGTCCCGCTGTCCGTAAAACTGTGCGGTAAAAATACCCGCACCCGCAACCGCGCCGAAAATGCACAGGTTATATACGAAAAGCAGCTGATTTACAACCGAAACCCCTGTCATCTGCAGTGTTCCTACACGCCCTACCATAATATTATCAAGCAGGCTCACAAAATTGGTTACCGCGTTCTGTATCATCATCGGCAAGGCGACCGTCAAAGCCATTTTATAAAATGCTCTGTCGCCGATATAACGTTTAATCATTCAAATTCCCCTTTTTGCGTTGTAAGATTTATTATATATGTTTATACGGAAAAGTCAAGCTGTTGCATTAATATACACATTATGCATGCTTAATTGCATATTTATCTAAATATGCAGATTTATGCGGATAAATTTTAAAATATTCAAAAAAATATCATAAATATGCAAATTAGGTATTGACAAATCGATTTTGCGGTGCTATAATACCGTCAGACTCAAAAAAAGAAATTATTAAAGGAGACTTCTCTTATGAAACTCACAACAAAAATTATCTGCGGCGTTTCCGCCCTGCTTATGGTTTTAACCTGCGGCGGCTGCGGCAGCAAAAAGGACACTGCGTCCGACACCAAAACAAACAGCAATTACACCGCCGAGGCAGGCAAGCTCATAATGGCTACAAACGCCACCTTCCCCCCATATGAATACAAAGAGGGTGAAACGATCGTCGGCATAGACGCCGAGGTTGCCAAGCTTATAGCCGATAAGTTGGGTCTTGAGCTTGAAATTGCGGATGTTGAATTCGATTCCATCATTCCCGGCGTTCAAACCGGCAAGTACGATATGGGCATGGCAGGTATGACCGTTACCGACGAGCGCAAAAAGAGCGTTAATTTCTCAGATTCATACGCTAAGGGCGTTCAGGTTGTAATAGTTAAAGAGGGCAGCGATATTAAAACTAAAGATGACTTAAACGGCAAAAAGATAGGCACACAGCAGGGCACTACCGGTTACATTTATGCTTCCGATACACCCGAAAACGGCGGCTACGGTGAAAAAAATGTTGTAGGCTACGACAGCGGTACAGTTGCGGTCGAGGCGCTCAAGAGCGGCAAGGTTGACTGCGTTATAATCGATAACGAGCCGGCAAAGGCTTATGTAGCTGCCAATACGGGTCTTAAAATTCTCGATACCGAGTTTGCCAACGAGGATTATGCAATCTGCTTCTCAAAGAAAAACCCCGAGCTGCAGAAAAAGGTAAACGACGCGCTTAATGAGCTTAAGGCAAGCGGCGAATTCCAGAAGGTAGTTGACAAATACATTAAAGCAAACTGATTAAAAATACAACAAAGCTGTTATCGGGCGAACCGCGGCGGTTCATCCGTGTCACCTCCCTCTGACGAGGGAGGCTTTGTTGTACAGAATACTATTTGTAAAAGGAGATGCTTTTTTGCTTTCAACCTTAAACGTAACGGCATGGTATCCCAATTGGTTAAACGATTTAAAGGATCAGTTTGAACTGACATTTATAGACGGCAAGCGCTACAAGCAGCTGATTACCGGCTTTCAAAATACCTTAAAAATCACCTTCGGCGCTCTGCTTATAGGTATTGTAATAGGTATTGTAATAGCCGCAGTACGCTCCACCTACGATAAAAACGCCGAAAAGCTGCGCAAAAAGGGCGGTATAGGCTACATATTGCTCAGCATACTCAATGCGATCTGTAAGCTTTACCTTACCGTCATTCGTGGAACGCCTGTTGTGGTTCAGCTTATGATTGCCTATTTTATAATTTTTGTTTCGGTTCGCGACGGCGTGCCGATAGGCATTCTGGCCTTCGGTATAAACTCCGGCGCATATGTTGCCGAAATATTCCGCGGCGGAATAATGTCTATTGATAACGGGCAGTTTGAAGCCGGCAGGAGCTTGGGGCTCAACTATATTCAAACCATGGCCCACATAATAATACCGCAAATGTTCAAGTCGGTTCTGCCTACCCTCTGCAACGAGTTTATAGCGCTTTTAAAGGAAACCTCGGTTGCGGGCTATGTAGGCGTTGTTGACCTTACAAAGGCGGGCAACGCAATAGCAGGGCGCACATACTCCTACTTTATGCCGCTTATTACGGTAGCGCTTGTATATCTTGTAATCGTAATTGTGCTTACCAAGCTTGTAAGCATTCTCGAAAGGAGGCTGAGGAGCAGTGATCGCTGACAGCGTACTTATTAAAACCGAAGGGCTTGAAAAAGCCTTCGGCAAGGTGCAGGTTTTAAAGGGCATAACAACCGAAATTCATAAGGGCGAGGTTGTTGTTATAATAGGACCTTCGGGTTCGGGTAAATCCACCTTTCTGCGCACCCTCAACCTGCTTGAAGAACCAACGGGCGGAAAAATTTATTTTGAGGGCATTGACATTACCGACCCGAAAATAAATATAAATAAGCACCGCCAAAAAATGGGAATGGTTTTTCAGCAGTTCAATTTATTCCCGCATATGACGGTTTTAAAGAATATGACCTTAGCGCCCATGAAGCTTTTAAAGCTTTCCAAAGCCGACGCAGAAAAGCGAGCAACAGAATTGCTTGACCGCGTAGGGCTTGCCGACCGTGCGAATGCATACCCGAATCAGCTTTCGGGAGGCCAGAAGCAGCGCGTGGCAATCGTAAGAGCGCTTTGTATGCAGCCGGATGTTATGCTGTTTGACGAGCCTACGAGCGCGCTTGACCCTGAAATGGTAGGCGAGGTTTTGGGCGTTATGAAAAAGCTGGCTGACGACGGCATGACAATGGCGGTAGTAACCCACGAAATGGGCTTTGCCCGAGAAGTTGCCGACCGCGTGCTGTTTATAGACGAAGGTATTATTATGGAGGAGGGCACGCCCGAGGAGGTTTTCGGGAATCCCAAAAGCCCGCGCCTTAAGGACTTTTTAAGCAAGGTAATATAATATAAAAAACGGGGCTGTCGCTATAATGCGGCTGCCGCGTTTTTTATTATTCACTCTCTATCACAACCGCTTGGGAATGCAGGGCTTCATATGCCCTTTCGACCGACGATTTCGGATAAGCGGTCTTATCCTCCTGCCGCATCGGGTCGCAGAAAATATAATTATCCGAATCGTATCCTATAAGCAGCAGGCAGTGCTCGGGGCGGATCCATGTGATTTTCTTACCTTCAAACTCCCATGAATCCCCCTCAAACGGCTCTGCCATTTCAATAGTTCCCCAAAAAATCACGGGAGTGCCCGCCGATACATATTTTTTGCAAAGCTCCTCCGCGGACAGTCCCTTCACCTGCTTCGCATGAAATTCGGTGCCCGCAAGCGCTTTATCAAGCGCCGCCCTTATCACTGGAGCATAGCACCCTCTGCCGCTCTGTGAGCGAGGGTCTCCCCCGAAGGATTTTTCGGGATCAAACGGCGGCTCTGTGCATACAAGGTAATCATCTATAAAATCATCCACCGAAATTTCAATTCCCGCCGCATTCAAAGCCATTACGGCGGTTACGCTTTCGCAGCCCGTAGGCCAGTTATCCGTCTGATAAATATGCTCGGTATTTATAAGCACCCTTTCGGGCGCGTCATGCTCGATTTCCGCGAGATAATCCTCGCAGCCGCAAAACGAAAAAAGCAAAGCCGCCGAAAAGACCGCTGCGACAGGCTTTAAACAATTAATTTTTGAAAAATTGCACCCCATTTTATTAAGTCAGCTCCTCAAATTTTCCGGCAACCGCATTAAATGCGGCGCCCCCAAAGCTTATTTAATGCCTGCTGAACAATTCAAAAGTACCTTAATCCGAACATGTCGGTGCAAACTTTTGAATTGTTCGGGTGCAAGGTTTT
>URNB01000064.1 GCA_900549055.1 uncultured Oscillospiraceae bacterium | reverse complement strand
CTCGCTGCACGAAACGTCCACTTCAACGCTCGGCTCTGTAAACGGGTGCAAAACCGCCGCACAGATATCGAAATGCTATGGCGAAAAAAATACCGAGGAATTGAGGAATCTTTCAACCTCTTATTTTACGGTGCGGGACGGTGAAACCGGCGAAACGCTTATAAACACCTATGAAAACCAAAAATATATAGGCAAAGCGGTTTTCAAAAATATGAGCGTTTACAGAACCGTTGAAAGCCCCGGTGAGGTTTATGTTGAGGAATACCTGGGCGATGTGGATATTACCGTTTACGCGGCGGAAAATTACCCGCTTTCATACAGCAACCTTTTATATCTTAAAGCAACGGACTTTTTATACCCGTTAAGGTACAGCATTATATTTATCGGTCTTTTATTCCTGCTTTTATTTGTTTTAACTATGGTGTTTATTTATGCCGCGGCGGGCAGACAGGCGGACGGAAGCATAAAGCTATCGTTTTTTGATAAAATACCTTTTGATCTGCTTACCGCCTGCATAATAGTTATAGGGATGCTGAACATTGCGATTGCGGAAAATCTTTACGCCGGCGCCGAATTTCAGCTTATTGCTTTATCGGCAATGCTCTCGTTTGATTACTTTATCGCCCTGCTTTACACCGTAAGCTTTGCGGTGCGCATTAAAGCGGGAACGTTTGTTAAGAACAATGTTATATATAAGCTGCTGCGAATATTGCTGCGCAGCCTAAAAAAGATTCTCGGGTTTTTAGGATTTGTTTTCAAAAATCTTTCGCTTGTTAAAAAAATCGCGCTTATCTGCGTTGCGGTGCTTATATTTGATTTTTTTGTGGCGGCTGTTTGCCTGTCTGCCGGAGCAATTGCTCTTTTGGCGTTTCTTGCGGGTCTGAATGCGGTTGCAATAGCGGTGCTTATAATATTTACCGCCGTGCAGCTGCAAAGAATTAAAAACGGCGGTGAAAAAATAGCCGAGGGGGATATCGATTATAAAATTGATACCTCGTATATGTTCCCCGAATTTCGCGAATTTTGCGGCAGCCTTAACAACATAAGCGCGGGTATGCAGAACGCGGTGGATGAAAAAATGAAAAGCGAGCGCATGCGTACCGAGCTTATAACCAATGTCTCGCACGATATTAAAACTCCGCTCACCTCAATTATAAACTATGTTGATTTGATTAAAAAGGAGCAGCCCGAAGACGAAAAAATAAAGGAATATGTAGCTGTGCTCGACCGTCAATCGAGCCGCCTTAAAAAGCTGATTGAGGACTTGGTGGAGGCTTCAAAGGCGTCAAGCGGCAGCTTAAAGGTGGAGCTTTCCGAGTGCGACGCGGGCGTTTTGCTCTCGCAAACGGTGGGCGAATTTGACGAACGGCTTAAAAATGCGGAGCTTACCCCCGTGCTTACGGTTCCCGATACGTCGGTTAAAATTATGGCGGACGGGCGGCATTTGTGGCGCGTGCTTGAAAACCTTACGGGAAATGTGTGCAAATATTCGCTGCCCGGCACGCGGGTGTATATGGATCTGACCGTAAGGAACGGAAAAGCCGTTATAACCTTTAAAAACATATCGAAATATCCGCTTAATATTTCGGGCGACGAGCTTATGGAACGCTTTGTGCGGGGCGATACCTCACGCAACACCGAGGGCAGCGGCTTGGGGCTTTCCATAGCCCGCAGCCTTACCGAATTGCAGGGCGGAGATATGAAAATAGATATTGACGGCGATCTGTTTAAAGCCACACTTAAATTTGATTTGATAAATGACCTTGAGGTTTCGGGCACAGCGCAATATAATGTATAAGATGGGGATAGGATGTACGAGGAAAATTACGGAAAACGCCGCGCATATTATGAACGGCGCAAAAAACGCAGGAGAAAAATAATAGCTAGAAGATTTTTATGCACGGCGCTTGTTGCCGCCTGCATAGTGGGCGCGGGCATAGGAATAAAGCGGCTCTTTACACGGAGCGGCGGCACGGCGGCTTTCCCGACGGCGAAGAAGACGGCAGCAGCCGAAAGACTGCAAAAAATTGAAATACCCGATTTTATAGACAGTCAGCTTATCCATGTTCACACGACTGCCAGAACAGGCATACAGCTTGAGGATATAAAGGATATTGTAATACACTATGTGGGCAACCCCGGCACCACGGCGCAGAACAACCGCGATTTTTTCGATAAGGACGATACCGAGGTAAGCTCGCATTTTGTGGTGGGGCTTAAAGGCGAAATTATACAGTGCCTGCCGTTGTGGGAGCGCTCGGCGGCGAGTAATAACCGAAATAAGGACACTATTTCCATAGAGGTGTGCCACCCCGACGGTACAGGCAAGTTTAACGACGCAACCTATACTTCAGTGGTAAAGCTTACCGCGTGGCTTTTAAAGGAAACGGGGCTTTCGGGGGATAACGTTATTCGTCACTACGATGTTACGGGTAAGCTTTGCCCCATTTACTATGTAAATAACCCCGATAAATGGGAAGCTTTTAAAAAGGATGTGAAAACAAGCCTTGCTGAACTTAAAGAAAAATGAATCCGCACTGACCGATAAACAGAAAAAGATAATAAGTATAGCCGTAATAATAGCATTGATTGTTTTTTCGGCGGCGGTAGCCTGGTTTGTAGGCAAGCCTATGATAAAGTTGGTATCTTCAAAGGGCGCTTTCTCCGAGTGGGTGGACTCCCACGGAATATGGAGCCGCTTTATATTTATAGGTATGGTTATTTTTCAGGTGGTAATAGCCTTAATGCCCGGCGAGCCGCTTGAAATAGGTGCGGGCTACGCTTTCGGCGCGGTTGAGGGCACAATACTTGTGGTTATAGGCATAACTCTCGGGAGCGTTATGGTTTTGGGGCTTGTGCGCAAATTCGGTGTAAAGCTGGTAGAAGTGTTTTTTGATATTGAAAAAATTAAAAAGCTTAAATTTCTGCAGGATGAAAAGCGGCTCGATTTTATTACCGCCGTCGTCTTCTTTCTGCCGGGCACGCCCAAGGACCTGCTGACCTATGCTGTGGGGCTTACCGATATTAAGTTTTCAAGGTTTCTGCTTATTGTGTCGGTGGCAAGGTTTCCCTCGGTCATAACGTCCACTATAGGCGGCAGCGCCCTCGGAATGGCAAATTATAAGTTCGCAATTATAGTTTTCGCCCTTACGGCGGTTATAAGTCTTGCAGGTATTGCAATATATAATTATATCTGCCGTAAAAAAGGAAAAAACGAATAGGTTAAAAAATTGTAATAAATATTGACAAAAGGGGAAACCCGTGGTATGATACAGCTGTACCATTCAAGTTAGTACAGTTGGTACGAAAAAAACAGGAGGCTATTATGTTAGAAACAAAAGAGCTTGTTAAAATTTATAAACCGAAAAAAGGCGTGCCGGTTACGGCGCTTAATAAAATAAGCCTTAAGTTTCCCGAAAAGGGTATGGTTTTCCTGCTCGGTAAATCGGGCAGCGGTAAATCCACACTGCTTAACGTGCTTGGCGGACTTGATAAATACGACGGCGGCGAGATAATAATTAAGGGCGTTTCCTCAAAGAATTTCAGGCAACAGCATTTCGATTCTTACCGAAATACCTATGTCGGCTTTATTTTTCAGGAATACAATGTGCTTGACGAATTTTCGGTAGGCGCAAACATAGCCCTTGCAATAGAGCTGCAGGGAAGACGGGCGTCCGACAGTGAAATAAACGATATTTTAAAGCAGGTTGATTTAGAGGGCTTCGGCGCAAGAAAGCCCAACGAATTATCTGGCGGACAAAAGCAGCGTGTAGCAATAGCCCGCGCCCTTGTTAAAAAGCCCGAAATAATAATGGCTGATGAGCCCACGGGCGCGCTTGACTCGGCTACGGGCAAGCAGGTATTTGATACGCTTAAAAAGCTGTCCGAAACAAAGCTTGTAATAGTTGTATCGCACGACCGCGAATTTGCCGAGCAATACGCTGACAGAATAATAGAGCTTTCCGACGGGCAGGTTATAAGCGATGTGGAGCTTGACGGCGAGGCGGAACACGCCGAAACACCCGACGGCATTGAGTTTTGCGGCAATACGGTAGAGGTGCCCGCCGGCTACCACCTCACAGAGGAAGACCGAGCAGCCATAAACGACTATATAGATAAGCTGAAATCGGGCGATTTAAAGCTTACGGTGGGTGAAAAGTCAAAAACCGCCGCGCGCTTTAAAAAGACCGATGTATCAAAAATTAAGACTGCCGACGGCTCGGGCTTTAAGCTTATAAAATCAAAGCTGCCCATGTCCAACGCTTTTAAAATAGGCGCAAGCGGACTTAAACACAAGAAGATAAGGCTTGTAATAACCATTTTGCTTTCCTGCATTGCGTTCGGGCTTTTCGGGCTTTCCGATACCTTCGGCTCTTACAACCATGTTAGGACCTGCACAAATTCGCTTATCGATTCGGGCGTTAAATCGGTTGCGGTTGCAAAATCGAAAAAAACAGGCGACTACTGGCGTGATTACGGCTACCGCTTTTCGGAAAAGGAGCTTTCCGATATATCGGCGGGCATGAATGTTAAAATGCACGGTATTTATCGGCCGCTTAAATTTAACGGAGATATATCGAGCTATACAAACCCCGAAATAAAGCTTACGGAAACCGACTACAATATTTATTGCCCGGTTATAAACGGCTTTGCCACCGTAAACGACGCGGTTTTAAAGGAAATGGGCTATAAGGTACTGGCGGGTAATTTGCCCGACGGCACTAAAAACGAAATTGCCGTGAGCGATTATATTTATGAGGTGTTTAAAAAGGCGCAGTACTTTGATAATAAAACCTACAACACCGCAAAGGACGGTACCAAAACTCCTGTTTACACCAAAATCAGTACCGGCACTGATTTAATAGGCAAAAAGCTCACATTAGGCGGTAAGGAATATACTGTTACCGCCGTTATAGATACAGGTTTTGATATGTCGCGTTATGCGTCGCTTACCGAGAAAAATGACCACAAAAGCAGGGCTGAACAACTGATAGATATGATTCTTATGAATGAATTCAGCACGGAGGTGAGCTACAGCTACGCGGAAATTGCAATGGTGGGCGATGGCTGTTTGGATAAAATGATTGCCGAAAGACCTGCAATGGCACCGATAACCGAAGGATATATTTCCTACTACGGCGATAATTTTAACGCTGACTCAAATTACCTTGCCCGTATTTCGGATATAACAAACGAAAAGGTAATTTGGATAGACGGCGAGAAAAAGACCCTCGGCGATAAGGAAATTATAGTAACCGCCGATTCGCTTTCAAACCTTTCCGATGAGTCGGGTACGCGCGCCGAAACAGACGCGGAAAATGAGACAGGTACTACCGATTACGCAAAGCTGCTTAAAAATAAAAACACCGTTTCAATGTGGAAAAATGTATTCGGCAAGGAAAACAGCAACGAGAATATAAGCGGCTGCAAGATAGTAGGCGTTATAGATAATGTGACCGAGGGTAATAAATCAAAGCTTACCTCCACCGTTGTCTGCTCCGACGGTATTTATAACGAGCTTACCGAGGGAACGGATAAAATATACGGCTTTGCCGTGGGCACAATGCCCGAGGAAAAGAGCGCGGTGCACTCGCTTGTGGCTTACTGCTACAATGAGGACAGCGGCGTGCGCTATGCAATACAAAACTCGGTAACCTTCCAGCTTGATTCCATAAACGACGGACTTAAAACCCTTTCAAAATACTTCTTCTGGATAGGCGTGGGCTTTGCCTTGTTTGCCGCTGTAATGCTTTCCAACTTTATAGGCACCAGCATTTCCTACAAAAAGCAGGAAATAGGAATTTTGCGCGCCATAGGCTCCCGCAGCAACGATGTTTTCAGAATCTTCTTCTCGGAAAGCTTTATTATTGCTATGATAAACTTTGTTTTATCGGCAATCGGCGTATTTGCAGCTACGGTTATAATAAACAGCATTATCCGCAATGAGATGGGCGTGCTTGTAACGGTGCTGAGCTTCGGTGTTCGTCAGGTGGCTTTGCTCTTGATTGTGAGTATTTTTGTGGCGTTTACGGCAAGCTTTTTGCCTGTTAAACGCATAGCGTCAAAACGTCCTATAGACGCCATAAGGGGCAGATAATGAAAAATATTCTTGAAATGCTTGAACATTCGGCAGATCGCTTTCCCGAAAAAACCGTTTTTGCCGATGAAAACAAAAGCGTTACCTACGGCGAGTTTTTAAAAACGGCGCAGTGTATCGGAAGTAAAATAGCCGCTGCGGGGGTGTATAAAGCCCCCGTTGCGGTAATCGCCGAGCGCTCGGTTGAAAATTTAACCGCCATGTTCGGGGTATTATATGCCGGCTGCTTTTACACGGTAATAGACGCGGATATGCCAGCGGAACGCATAAAGGCGATATTTGAAACATTGAATCCCGCCGCGGTTTTGGTGACCGACGCGTGCAAATCCAAAATTTGTGAGCTTGATTTCGGCGGTACGGTACTGTATTATAATGAGGCTGCGGCATATGCGCCGAATAAAGAGGCCCTTCGGGAAATACGGAATAATGCGGTGGATACCGACCCCGCGTATGTGCTTTTCACCTCGGGCTCAACGGGTGTGCCTAAGGGTGCTGTTGTAAATCATCGCAGCGTGCTTGCATATATTAAATGGTATGCCGATACTTTCAAAATAAACGAAAATACGGTTTTTGGCAGTCAGACCCCGTTTTATTTCAGTATGTCGGTATCCGATGTGTTCAGCACCGTATACGCGGGAGCACAGCTTCATATAATACCGAAAACGCTCTTTTCCTTCCCATTAAACTTAATAAAGTTTATGAACGAAAGAAAAGTCAACACAATTTATTGGGTGCCATCGGCGCTGTCGATAGTTGCGAATTTAAAGGTGCTTGATTATATTGCGCCGGAGTATCTTGAAAAGGTGCTTTTCGCGGGCGAGGTTATGCCCGTAAAGCCGCTTAATTACTGGCGTGAAAGGCTGCCTAACGCGCTTTTCGCAAACCTTTTCGGGCCTACCGAAACCACGGATATTTGCACATATTATATAGTTGACCGCGAATTTTCTGACGGCGAGACCTTGCCGATAGGCAGAGCGTGCGATAACTGCGATGTGTTTGCAGTAAAAGAGGACGGCACTGCGGCAGATGTGGGCGAAGAGGGCGAATTATACGCCCGAGGCTCGTTTTTGGCAATGGGGTATTACAACAACCCCGAAAAAACAGCGGCGGCGTTTGTGCAGAACCCTCTGAACACCGCCTATCCCGAAACGGTTTATAAAACGGGCGATCTTGTAAAGCTGAACGAAAACGGAGAACTCATATACATTTCACGCAAGGATTTTCAAATAAAGCATATGGGTTATCGAATAGAGCTCGGCGAAATTGAGGCGGCGGCGTATGCGACCGAGGGGCTTTCCTCCGCGGCGGTCGTATATGATAAGCAAAAGGATAAAATAATCCTTATTTACACAGGCAGGCAAAAGGACGTATCGGAGATAATGAACGCATTAAATAGCCGACTGCCCGATTATATGCTGCCGCAAAAAATAATACGCATAAAAGCAATGCCGATAAACGCAAACGGCAAGACCGACCGTAAATGGCTTACGGCTAATTACAAAAATATCTGATGAGGAGTAATATTCAATGGAGCAGGTTATAAAAATACTGGAAGAAATAAAACCGGGAGTCGATTATTTGGTCGAGACCGACCTTATAGGGGATAAAATTCTGGATTCACTTAAAATAGTGCAGCTGGTCAGCGAGCTTAATGATGAATTTGATATTGAAATAACCCCTATCGACATTGTGCCCGAGAACTTTAAAAGTGCCGAGGCAATTTACGCAATGGTTAAAAGATTAGAGGACGAATAATCGCTATGAGCTATACCTCGTACAGTTATCTTCTGCTTTTTTTGGGCAGCGTGTTTTTATGCTACACGCTGTCGCCGAAAAAATATAAGTGGGTAGTGCTGCTTGTTTCAAGCTATATTTTTTACATGATAAACAGCGGCAAGCTGGCGGTTTTTCTTGTTATTACTACTGCGGCGGTGTATTTTGCCGGAGTGTTTATAAACAAGATAAACGATGGCTTTGCCCTTGCTAAAAAAGGGCTTGAAAAGGAAGACCGAAAAAAACTGAAAGCAAATATCGCATGGCAGAAGAAAGCAGTTGTGGTATCGGCGGTGCTTTTTGTTTTCGGCATACTGCTGGTTTTAAAATATTCGGGCTTTTTCCTGCACACGGCGAAATTTTTGGCACATCTTGTGCATATAAGGGCGCACCTGCCGAAATTAAAGTTTATACTGCCGCTCGGAATATCCTACTACACTCTGCAGGCGGCGGGGTATATTATAGACGTATACCGCGGCAAATACCGCGCTACTGAAAATTTCGGAAAATTAGCCCTGTTTTTAAGCTTTTTCCCGCAGATAGTGGAGGGTCCGATAGGCAGGTACGATCTGCTTGCCGATAATCTTTATGAGGGACATTCCTTTGATTACGACCGCACCGCCTTTGCTTTACAGCGCATAGTGTGGGGGCTTTTCAAAAAAATGGTTATAGCCGACCGCGCGAACATACTGGTTTCAGAGGTGTTCGGCAGCGCGGGCAAATATTCGGGCAGCGTAATACTTTTGGCGGGCGTGCTTTACACCCTGCAAATTTACGCCGAGTTTTCGGGCTGTATGGATATTGTAATTGGCAGCGGGCAGCTGTTCGGCGTTACAATGTCGGAAAACTTTTGCCGCCCGTTTTTCTCGAAATCGGTAAACGAATTTTGGCGGCGGTGGCACATAACCCTCGGTGCGTGGCTTAAGGACTATGTTTTCTATTCTGTCTCGCTTTCAAAGCCGTTTATGAAGCTCTCGCGCTTTGCAAAGGAGCATCTGAATGAATTTTTGGGATCACTCGTTCCTGCGTCCTTTGCCCTGTTTTTCACCTGGTTCGGCATAGGCTTTTGGCACGGCGCAGGCTGGAAATATATTATTTACGGGCTTTATTATTACATAATAATGATGTTCGGAATGTACGCGGAGCCGCTTATAGCGAAATTCTTTTCCGCGCTTAAAATAAAGCGTGAGTCGGCACCTTTAAATATATTCAGAATATTCAGGACTTTAATTTTGGTAATAGGCGGAATGATGCTTTTCCGTGCAGACACCGTGTGCGACTGGCTCTTTATGATAAAGCGCATAGTTACCGATTTCGGCGGCGGTACGTTTTTAAAGGACGCGCTGCTGTGCGGTATGGATAAGGCGGATTTTCTTATAACCGCCATAGGCGCGGCGGTAATTTTCACCGTCAGTCTTTTGCAGGAAAAGGGCATTGAAATAAGGGAAAGCATAGCGCAGTGGGCATTACCCGCGCGCTGGGCGGTATATTTGGCGCTCGTGCTTTCGGTTATAATCTTCGGTGCCTACGGCATAGGCTATGAGGCTGTGGACTTTATTTACGGACAGTTTTAAGAGGTGATTTTTATGAAAAAGGGTGCTAAAAACCTTATACGCGCGGTAAGCTTTTTTGCCGTGCTTGTGCTTTCTGTGGTGTCGTTTTCATATATGCTCGCCCCGAAGGATAACACAAAGGAGGCGGGCATAGTAAACCCCAGCGCCCACGGCTTTTACTCCGAACCGAAAAATACAATTGACGTTGCCGTTATAGGCAATTCCGATGCATACAGCGGCTTTTCGCCTATGGAGCTTTGGAAAAATTACGGCTACACATCATATGTAAGCGGCGAGGGGCGACAGACCGTGGCGCAGGCGTATGTAATGCTGAACGATATTTTAAAATACCACAAGCCTAAGGTGGTGATTTTAGAGACCGACGGTTTTTTTACAAAATCAAAGGTGGTGGAAAGCGCTGCGAAAATTATAAACACCTCGCTCGGCTCCTGCTTTTCGGTTTTTCAGTATCACGATCGTTGGAAAAGAGTAAAACCCGATGAGCTTTTGAAAAAGCCGCGCTTTACCGCGCACTGCGCACCCAAGGGTCAGTGGCTCAGCAACGATGTAAAGGGCTATATGGGCGGGGAGTATATGGTTAGAAGCAAAGATAAAGCGGAAATACCGCTTGCCGCAAAAACCGCAGCTAACGCCTTTATTAAAACCTGCCGCGCAAACGGCATTAAGGTAATACTGTTAGAGCTGCCCTCGCAAAGCTCATGGAGCTACCGAAAGCACAACGCGGTAAAGGACTTTGCCGCAGCTTACGATATTCCTTTTATCGATATGAACATAGACCGCGCGCGGTTTGATTTTAACTGGAAGACCGACACGCGCGACGGCGGCAACCACCTCAACAACCGCGGCGCGAGAAAATGCACACTGTTTTTAGGAGATTATTTGAGTCGCAATTACGAGCTCACCGACCGTCGCACCGACAAGAGCTTCTCTCTTTGGAACAGGGATTATGAGGAATACCGTAAAAAGGTTAAAATATGATTTGAAATAAGCAACCGCGCCGCATCCGATCAAACGGGTGCGGCGTGATGTTTTGCTGCTTAAAATTATTCCTTTGTTAAAAGCTCTATTATTTTGGAATATATACTGCTGTCGTTTAAAAAACGGTTTTTAATAAACAGCGCTTGCTCCTCGTCTCCAACAAGCAGCTTTACCGTCATAAACGGTTGACCGTTATCGATTGCCGAGCAGGTTATAAATGTTCTGCCGTCTTCCTTTGAAATTTTAATGTCGTTTTCCTTTGCATTCTTAAAGCGCGCGACCATTTTGAGCGCGGCGGTATACGCCCTGTCCCTTACACTTATTGCAAGTGAGGTTTTGAGTGTTTCGGCGATGCTTTTACCGCTTTCGGTGGCAATGTAGGTATCGTCACACTCGTCGACAAGCGAGAGCTGACCGTTTTTCAAAAGCGCGGCTATGGAATCGTTAACCTCAAAGCAGTTGGCAATACCTTCATAATGCAAAATATCGGCTAACAGTCTGCCGGGAACAGGCTCGCCTATGGATGAAATTATATAGCAGATAAGTATTCGTATATCCGCCGTGCCGAAAAGACCGCCTATGCGGGAAACTCCGGCGGTAAGTGCATCGTTTTCCATATTCGCGCCTCCTTATTTCATTCTATATCATTATAATATTATTATAGCCCCGAATCGGCAAATTTTCAAGGGAAAATTGAAAATATCCGAAAAGCGCGATAAATCTTGTAAAACGAAAATCTTGACTTTTTTCGGTTATATGGTATAATAATCATTGCGTTTACGGATATGCGTATATGCGCCGGCAGCTCAGCCGGATAGAGCGACCGCCTCCTAAGAATATGTTATGGCGACCGCCTTTTAAGCAAAAGTGATTGACAATGAGTTAATATAAGCCTAAAATTGAATAGATTTTAAAGATGTTTCCGTAGCTCAGCTGGATAGAGCGACCGCCTCCTAAGCGGTAGGTCGGGTGTTCGAATCACCTCGGGAACGCCAAAAACTCCGCCGGAAAACCCAGTAAAATCAAGGGTTTCCGGCGTTTTTTCATTTTTACGGGAAAAGAGAAAAATCGTGAAATTCATAGATTTTCATTAGCAAATTCTCCGTCAGCTAATGGAAATTAGGACTAATGTCGTCCGCCTTTCAGGTGTACGGCTTGCTAATAAAAATCAGCAAAAAAATCGCTGTTTTGCTAATGAAAATGCCCTCTCTGCTAATGGCGGAAAAAAATCGAGCCAAAAATCCTGCTAATGGACAAGGCGGTCGTTACCCTGTTAATCCGTTCATTTTTCGATAATGGAGGATTATTCGCAACCGAGCCTTCTTTACATTCTTCGGGTTGAAAAAGATTTACCATATATTTATGCTCTAAGTATCTGTGGTGGGCAAAAGCGTTTGTACCGTAGGTGTAGTTTAAAAAGGCTACTTTTATGCCACCGATATTTTTACATATATTTTGTCTCTTTCGTTGGCTGTTTTAAACGCCCCTACGGTGTCAACCCCAAGCTTGCGGCAGTTTTCAAGGGTATTTAAAATTCCCTGCTCGCCTCTGTCCATAATATGATTGTTTGCAAGACAAAGCAAATTGAAACCGGCTTTTTTAAGCACATCAACGTAGTGTGACAGGACTCGAACCTGTCGCGCCTACGAAACAAAATTTTGCATAATAC
>URNB01000063.1 GCA_900549055.1 uncultured Oscillospiraceae bacterium | reverse complement strand
ATTCTGAGCGGCTTACCGTTTCCCGCTATTTCGGCATTGAGATAATAGCTGTTTCCCTTATCGGCTTTTGCGTGATTTTTAACGGCGGCAACATAAAATGCGCCTGTAGAGGTTGATGATCCGTTACCGTCATAACCGATGGCAACCTGCAGCAGATGATTTGTAGCACTGGCGTTTCCGTTATTATTGACGATCTTATAATTCAATGTCACCGCATATCTTTTGCCGCTTTCGAGCCTTACCAAAGCGCCGTCGGCATACTTTAAGCCTATCTCTTTGCACCATGTTGACGTACTGCCGACTGCCCGTATCGGCTTATTACTCCCATACCACTGTTGTACGGAAAGCTTTAATATTCCGCCTACGGTATCGTATGTCATAGCAGTATCACTTTTAATCAACAAATCCGATTTTGACAAATCGATTGCTCTGTCGGTTGCGGTCGGATTATTATTTACAGCCGCAACAAACGGGGTTGAAATAATCGCTGTTACAAGTAACACACTTGCTGATAATGCTGATAATAGTCTTTTCAAACCACTTTCCTCCTTTGAATAACAGAGAGTTTTGTTATAATGACTATAGAATGTAGAAATAACGCATATATGTGTTATTTCTGCGCCAAATCTTTGATTTGGCATCAAATTTTCAAGGAAAATTTGTCTGTATTCATTACAATGAACTCAACACAAAATTGCAAAACAATTTTGTTAAGCCGATAAAATCGGCTTGTTGAAAGCTTTTTAAAGCTTTCAACATTCGACTTTCATTATAATTATCAATTCTTCAAATAAACACAAAACAGTCGTCTTTCGAATATTCCGCAAAGGAAAGAAAACCGTAAGCGAAATTAAACCGAATAGGGCAAAGCTATTAAGAAACGCAGCTTCTAAGGCTTTGCCCCAAATCAGATTGAACAATAATTTATTTTAAACCGTCAAGCACCTTATTCGACTCTGTAACCGCGCCGTCAAATACGTTGTCAACCTTTGAAAGTGCAACCGCCATTTGCTCAGAGGAAGAGCTGTACAGCTCCTTAAAGCTGTCGGTGTGCGGCCATTCATGATTTACGAGTAAAAGCGGACCCTTTAAAATACTCATATTATAATTTTGATTTTTGTAATTCGCTAAAACTTCCTGTGTATAGAACTTCTGCATTTCTTTGTTTCCGAAGATATTTGTTGCATTGTTGCAGTTATCAACATCAAGGAAGTAACGCAGGAAGTAATATGCTCCCTCAACATTCTTTGCCTTCTGTGCAATACCGTATGCACGGCAAGAGGAGCCTGAATAGTTGCAGGGTACACCGCCGTATGAGGTAGGCATTTTTACTGCGCCGTAATCGCTTGCTTTCATATCCTTTAAGTAACCGTTTCGTTTAAGCGCATAGTGGTCGGTTGTAAGCATTGCAATATTGCCTGCCGGCCACTGTGCTATATAGTAGTTGCCTACAAGACCCTCTGCTTTGCATTCTGCAAAGAATTTCATGGATTTAAGGATAGCGTCGTTGTTTTTCACTCTTTCAACACGGCTCGTTGCGGAATTATAGGTCATAAATACAGGTCCCATAGTAAGCGCCATATCTCTCGGATCCAAAACGCCGCCGTAGAAGCCAAGCTTTTTAGCGTCAAGCATACATTGCTTAAAGGTCTCCCATGTCCAGTTATTCTGATTTATATAATCAACAGGTGACGTAAGTCCGTTATCGTTGAATATCTTTTTGTTGTAAACTACAATCGGAGTTGTAGGCGCATAAGGCGAATAATAGGAATTTACGAAATAAGCCTTGCCGTTAAAAGAGGTTGCCTTGGTTACTCTGGGATCCCAGAAGCCGTCATTTATATCAAATATTGAGGTAAGAGGCTGTGCAACCTTAAATATTTGAGGAATCGAATCGCAGAGCACTATAATGTCAGGTCCCTTATTGGAAGCAATCTTAATTGCAATGTCTGCGGCGTATTTACGTTCGTTGTAAAGCTCCCACTTAACGTTAATGCCGGTAAGCTTTGTGAATTCCTTTGCAACCTTAACATATTCCTCGCCGCCTTCATCGCCCCAATGCGCGAAGGTGACGCTTGTTCCCCTCAGCTTTTTAGGTATGTTACCAAATACCGAAAGTCTGTCCTTTGCGTTAATTTCTTTCACCGGATTTTTGCTGCCGCCGGAGCCGCCTGATGTTCCGTCGTCGGAAACCGTACCGTCAAGGGAAATGTCAATATCGTCGAGATCTGCCATATCAAGCTCCCCGCCGTTGTCGGAGGCTGTATTGTCAACTTCTTTGCCTTTGTCGCAGCCGACTGCGGATAAGCACAGGAATACCGCAAGTATAAGCGACAATAATCTGATAATTTTCTTATTCATAATCATACTCCTAACTTTTATAAGCCTTAAAGATTGGATTGTTATAGAAACTACTTAATAATTATAACACATTATTTGAAAATAAAAGTGCATATATTTTAGTAATATTGCACCGAATAAATGCACCTTTTTTGAAGACTGATACATTATAACGGCTCTGATTGACGCTTTTTATCAGCTATACTTTGTGATTTTCAAACAAAACGGTTACAAACGGTATTTTAAGCTTTTGACATCACAAATGTTATAAAAACAGATACTCTTTTTTAAACTCTATAACAAGCCCCCTTAATATTTTTTGAAAACAAAAGCGGATCTTCGGAGTTGGACAGAAACATATCGTAATGATTGGGTATGTTATAATTTCGGTATTGCCGCTTTTTAAAACATATCCGCTTTGCCCCAAAAACCGTTTTCATTGCACGCTTTTTCCCCCGTCAACATAAATGCTCTGCCCCGTTATATACCGTCCCTCATCCGAGCATAAAAGGCTTACCGTGCCCGCGCAGTCATCGGGCTCGCCGTAAAAGCCTACGGGAATACTGTCGGTCACCTTTTTGGCGTATTCGGGATCCGATAGCGCCTCAACATTGCGGTCGGTATAAATAACGCCGGGCGCCATATTGTTGACCGTTATACCGAACGGTGCTAACTGGAGCGACAGCGATTTTACCATATTGGTCTGCGCCGCCTTGCTTGCGGAGTATATAAGCATATCGGGGTGGGGCTTTGCCTCCTGTACCGAACCGACGGTTACAATTCTGCCCCAGCCCTTTTTCTTCATATTAGGCACTGCCGCCTGTATAAGCATTAAGGATGACACAAAATTGCAGTTTAACTGCTCATAAACCTCACTGAGCGGTATTTCGTCCCAGTGATTTCTGTACTGGAGTGAGGCGTTAAGCACAAGCACGTCAATATCGCCCATTTTTTCGGCTAAAAGCGCGGTTTCCGACGTTTCGCAAAGGTCAGCCTTAATAACCTCGGCTTTGCCGCCGTTTTCTTCGATTATCCGCTTTGTTTCCTCTGCCTTTTCGGTGTTTCCCGCGCAGTGGACTATCACCTCATAGCCGTCCTTCGCAAGCCTTATTGCTATTGCTCTGCCAATGCCTCTTGACGAGCCTGTTACAAGCACGCGTTTTCTGTTTGACATAATTTTCACCTCAATTACAACGCTGTCTGGGTATCGTTCGGGTCGCCGTTGCGGGCTAAATCATACTCCTTTGACCAGTCAAGGTCACGGTATTCCTCGCCGCGCGGGTCGGTCTTTATCCAGTCGAGCAGCATATCAAGCATTTCTTCCGTCCAGGTGTTTTTATCTATCTGGGCGGTTGTGAATTTGCCCTGACAAATCATTTCAAAGCCGAAATCATCCTTAACATGGGTCTTAGCCGCTCCCTCAACAACGTCCGCCACAAGGTGGGCGGGTATAAACAGCACGCCGCCGCCCGCACCGAAGACAATATCGCCCGGCAGGCATACCGCACCGCCGAAATTGGTTATATCGTTCCAGTCCTTCATAACAAATTCGCGTATGGGCGTGGGATCAATTCCCCTGTAATAAACCTGAACGTCGGGCACCTTTTTCATCTGCTCAACATCCCTTATGCCGCCCCATATTACCGCGCCGCCTGTTTTGGTGCGGTTGTGCAGCGCCGTTGTAAGGTTGCCGCCCAAAAACGTGCCCTTGTATATTTTATCGTACATATCGCAAACCACAACGTCGCGCTCATATAGGTGGTCTATTACCCACTGGTTATAGTTTCCCTGCAAGCCGTCCTCAGCACCTCTGGCAAACTGCACATCGTGTAAATCGGGACGGGTCGGGCAGTAGGTACAGGTAACGGCTCTGCCGACTAACTTTCTGCCGTCGTCGTGCAGGGTGTTAAGCGGGTTTTCCCCGCCGCCTACAAACTGGTGCTCGTAGCCCAATACGAAAATCGGCTTCCACACCTCTTCAAGCGTCATACCGTAAAGCGCGTCAAGATATTTGTCCTCTACCTTTGGTCTGCCGTCTGGCAGTCTTTCACCTTTCCATAAAGACGTTAATTGAATTATTTTTTCCTTGTCGTTAAAGTTCATTTTCATCTCTCGCTTATATTTCAATTTTAATTTCACAAAACGTTCCTGAACCCCTTGCCCAAAACGTCGCTTGAATTAAGTATTAGAGTAAAAGCATGCATATCTATTTCCTTTATGTATTGCTTTAAAAGCTTTGCCTGATTTCGCTTTAAAACCGTAACGATCATAGTCTTGTTAGCATCCGTAAACGAACCCTTACATTCCGAAATTGTTGCGCCTCTTTTGAGAACGGTATTTATAAAGTCGCAGACCTCTTTGTTTTTACTTGTAACTATAATGAAGCACTTATTTAAGTTGATGCCGTCAATCACCGCGTCCACAACAAACGCTTTGAGTAAAAGTCCTAAAAGCGAAAATAATCCGGTTTCGATATTAAAAACAAATATGCTTGCGCCCGCTAAAACAAAATCCGCGCAAAACAAGGCTTTACCGATATTTAAATTCGTATATTTTTTTAAAATCATTGCAATTATATCAGTGCCGCCTGAGCTTGCATATTCATTGAATATCATTGCGCTGCCCACTGCCGTTAATCCGATTGCAAAAATCAGTTCGAGCATTTTTTCGCTCGTTACAGTATGTGTCAGCGGTATGATTTTTTCAAACAGCAATGTAAACAGCGATAGGATCATACTGCAATAAATTGTTTTGAAAGCGAATTTTTTCCCGAATACTGCCACCCCTGCAAAAAGCAGAATAATATTTGTCACAAGCATATATTCACTTGGAGTAACCTGCGGCACTAACGAAGACAGTATTAAAGACAAAGCGCTGACTCCGCCTGTTGAAAAATTATTGGGAAATTTAAAGAAATAGATCCCTACAGACATTAGAATTGAGCCTAATGTTATGAAAAGGTACGATTTTAGTGTTTTTTGGAATTTCACCGTTGATAAGCCCATTTTTAAATTGGCATCTCCCTAAGCTTACTTATCTTTCCTGCCGTGATTATTGCCTTGTTGGCTTCTTCACAGTGCAAAACCGAAAATACGGATATTAACCGGCTTAAATCTAAGCTTTGTGCAATCTTCGGTTTTTAAAGCATATGCGTTCTGTTGTTAAAATTCATTTTTTCATCTTATGAATTATTCTTGTTAAGTACCCCGAATATCTTTATCAACAGCATTATGTAATTTTTCCCTGAGAAGCTTTACCTTTTCATAGTTATAACCGTATCTTTTCTCAACCGTAACCGTAGCGTCCGATAAGATAATAACATAAACATTTGATTTTAAATCAATAAATACCGATTGACCGGTATGTCCGCAATGACCTATCGACCCTTTCGGAAACAACCGACCGGTTTGTGAATATTTACTGTCAACATAAAGAAAGCCGAGTCCTCTGGATTGAGACATTTTTTCCGTATGATTCATTATTGCCTGATCAAACGTTCCCCTTGATACCAAAGGTTCGCCGTGTTTTTGGAGCATCAGCATATATTTTGTAATATCGTCTATATTAGAAAACAGCCCCGCGTTTCCTGCAACGCCGCCTAAAAAACGGCAGTTATAATCGTTAACCAGTCCTCTTTCCGCTTCCGACAGATTACTGTTTACCGCGTCCTTACAATTCAGACAATAGCCGCTTGATTCCATTCCAAGCGGAGCGGCAATCAAGCTGATAAAAAGGCGGTCAAGCCTGTCGCCGAATACCTTTTCTAAAATCTTTCCAAGCAGAATAAATCCCGGACAGCTATAATCAACCTTAGTCCCTACAGGAAAATCACACGGCAATGACAATATATAATTTTGAATATTATCATATGTGTTGCCTTTTTCGCAGAGCGAGCGATGCCCGTAGCCCATTGTATGCGTCAGTAAATGCTTTATTGTAAGCTCCGATTTATCTTTCGGACACGGAAAAAACCGATTTACCTTATCGTCAAAATTTAATAGTTTTCTGTCTGCCGCAATTAGCGTAAGCATTGTAGTAACCATTATCTTTGTTACCGACGCCATATCAAAAAGCGTTTTTGAATTTATCTCATAATCTGCGGAATAAAAGCAATCATTCAGTATTTGTTCACCCTTGCCAACCCGTACCGCAATATGATCAGCCAGCCCGTCTTCATGCGCTTTAATAATGCATTCTTCAAGATTACTCATTTTTATCCTCTTTTCTGTGAAAGCATCCATTTCCACATTTCGTCGTCTGCAAACGCTCTTTCCCACGAGTTATGCGCCATATCGGGATATACGGTAAGCTCTGCTTTACCACCGCTGTTGTTTACTGCCGCAACCATATGAACGCTTTCCTCCGGCAGGACGGTTGTATCAAGAGCACCGTGAAATGCCCGAATAGGGATGTTCTTAAGCCGTGCGGCATTCCAGTACATTCCGCCGCCGCAAACAGGAACAAGCGCCGCGAACATATCGGGCTTTGTCATTGCGAGCTGCCACACGGCATATGCCCCCATACTTACCCCGGTAAGATATATTCTGCTTTTATCAACGCCGCTTTCATTCGCCGTATTCTCGGCAAAATCTATAAGTGTTTCAAAAAGCTCAAACCACGTGTCGCCGCAGCACTGAGGGGCAACCATTCTCGCCGGTATATTTCTGCCCTTTTCAAGCTCGCCTATCGGTCCCGCGTGCGACAGCTGCGAAAGCTCAGTTCCCCTGCTGCCCGCGCCGTGCAGATAAATAATAAGCGGTAGGTTACCGTCGGTATTCGGGGAATAGTATAAATATTTAAGCCCTTTGCCGGTTTTTGCGGATATAAATTTTCTTTCGGAAAACAGATTCACTTTAATTAAACCCCCCGCTTATTTTTCAAGCACGATATATCCGCGCGGTTCAAGCTCTATAGTGCCATCGGATATTTTTTCCGCACCGTTTGTGAAAAGAGCCCTGCCGCCCGGCTCCGTATTAAACCTGAAAGCTGCCTTTTCACAGCTTATATTCCCTATAAACACTATTTTTTTGCCGCCGTATTCCCTCGAAAATGAGAACACCTTTTCGGGCGCAGAATTATCAACCCATACCGTACTTCCATAACAGAGTATATCGCTTTCAAGCTTTAAGGCATTAAGCCTTTTCATAATTTCCTGTCGGCGAATACTGTAATCAAGCTTTTCCAACCCTCTGCGGTCGGTCACCTCATATTTACCCATATGAAAACGGTTTGCAAACATACTGTGATTGGCGGAATCCGCAAGCTCGTTCCCGCAGTATACCATAGGTATGCCGTCAAGCAGATAATTGATAACCTCTATCTGCTCCATACCGTCGTGCCCCGCAACGGTTTCGGTGCGCGCCGGCCAATCGGTCGCTGTATCGTGATTATCAATATCCTGTATGAGTTTTGCGCCAACCGGAATTTCTTTTTCAAGCTTTTCTCTGAATTTTCTTAATTCCGCCGCCGATGCCTTGCCCGCAAACGCCCCGTAAAGCTTATCGTGCCACTCAAAGCAGTAAGAGGAATCAAAGCCCTTAAGCAAATAGTTCCAATTCACACCCTCATTTATTAAAACCGAATCAGGCTTTACCGCCTTCATTCTGCGCCGCGCCTCTACCCAAAAATCAAGAGGTACGCCGTCGCCGACATCGCAGCGGAAACCGTCCGCGTCCATCTCGCCTATGTAATATATCATATTGCACCAAAGATACTCGCGAAGTCCGTCCGAAGTATAATCAAGATACGGGAAATTCCATTCCGTGCAAATAATATTTCCGTCCCTCTCCTGCCTTGCAAATTCAGGGTGCCTTTTAAGTATCGGCGCGTTCGGCCCTATATGCAGGTAAACCAAATCAAGCAGTACCCTCATACCGAGCCTGTGCGCCTCTTCGATAAACTCGCGCAGATCGTTTTCCGTCCCGTATTCGCTGTCGATCCTAAAATAATTGTTCATACGGTACGGGTTTTTGGGGTTATTTGTCTCCGATTTTTTCTGACGGGTACTCCAAAACTCTCTGTTCTCAGAGTCGTCCTCCTCAAAAATAGGGCAAAGATACATAACCCTGAAACCTAAATCTTTAAGCTTTGGCAGCTCATCGGTAACTGCTTTTATTGTCCCCTCTCGGGAAAATGTTCTCGGGTTTATTTGGTAAACTGCCGAACGGCTGAGCCATTCCGGCGGGCAAACAGCTTTATATTTCATATTAAATCAACTCCAGATTCTGTCGTTTGAAAATTCTTTATTCCATTCGTCAGTAGGCTCAAAGTAACCGGGTATTTGCGGGTTTATATGTTCCTTTATTACTTCTTCATTCAGCTCGTCAAAGCCTATACCGGGCTTTTCGGGAACTTTAATAAAGCCGTTTTCAAATATCGGGTTGTTAATGCCCGTTACCATATCCGCCCACCACGGAACATCTACCGAGTGGAACTCAAGCGCCAGCACATTGTGCATTGCCGCCGCAGTATGCACCGCCGCTAAGCAGGCAACGGGGCTTTCCGCCATATGCACGGCAACCGCCACGCCGTTTTCATCCGCTATATCCGCAATCTTTTTAAGCTCCAAAGCACCGCCGCAGGTTAAAATATCGGGGTGAATAACAGACACTCCGCCCGCTTTAATAAGGGTTTCAAAGCCCTCCTTTAAGTATATATCCTCGCCCGTTGCAATCGGGATAGTCGTGCTGTTTTTAAGGCGTACATACTGGTCGGTATACATCCACGGCACCATATCCTCAAGCCATGCAAGCTTGTAAGGCTCCATACGCTTTGCAAATCTTATGCAGTCCTCAACGCAAACGTGACCGAAATGGTCTATTGCCAGCGGCACCTCGTAGCCTATAACCTCTCTTACCTCCTTGACATAGTTCTCAAGGTAATCAAGTCCCTTTTCGGTAAGGTGAATACCCGTAAACGGGTGCGCAGTCGTTACTATTGAGTAGCTTTTCTGCGCCCTTACCATATCCGCCGTGACAGAGCCGCCCTGAACGTTTAAAATATGCGGGGCATATTTTTTCATATCGTCTATAAAGCCGAGCGGCGCGTTTATGGTTCCGGGTTCATCCAATAAAAGCCCCATACCTAAATCCATTTTAAGAAATGTAAAGCCCATTTCCATACGCTTTTTTAAGGCAAGACCCATATCATGACCTGTGTGCTTTCCGTCAACGTCGGTATCGCAGTAGACCCTCACCTTATCGCGGAATTTGCCGCCCAAAAGCTGATACATCGGCACGCCGTAAGCCTTGCCCGCTAAATCCCACAGCGCAATTTCTATGCCCGAAACGCCGCCGCCCTGACGGGAAGGACCGCCGAACTGCTTTATTTTGCGGAAAATTCTGTCCACATTGCAGGGGTTTTCACCCAAAATGCGGCTTTTAAGCATAAGCGCATAGGTTTTTGAGGAAGCGTCGCGCACCTCGCCGTAGCCCGTAATACCCTGATTGGTCATTATTTTAAGTATAGTGCAGCGCTTGGGCGCGCCGTCTATATCCACAAAGCGCATATCTGTAATTTTAAGGTCTGTCGGGTTTGAGTATGTATTTATCATTTTAACCTCCGAAAAAATACGATTGACTTTTAACCACACAAAAGTTAAAATCTAATTGTATTATAACATTTCGCGTAAAATTTTCATCAACTATATTATTATATTTGCAAACTATATTACGATTTGGGGAATTAAATTGATAAATGAACTGGGCGAGATAAGCACATCGGGCGGCGTGCTTTTAAAAATGTGGGAGGTAATCGTACAAAGCGGCAGCCGCCCCTTGGTAAGGCACAGCCATATACGCTTTGAAATTACACTTATAACGGCAGGCTCCGGAATTTACACGGTAGGCGATAAGAAATACACGATAAAGCCGTATGAAATTTTTGTATTTGCAAGCAACGAACAGCACTGTGTGACCGAGGTGGGAAAAGACGGTCTTAAAATGATAAACCTGCATTTTGAGCCGCGCTATCTCTGGGGGAGAAGCTTTGACAGACTGAGTAACGTAAATACCAATTTCTGCTTTCAGCACAGCCCGAATTTTGAAAACTGCATTCCCGCCGACCGTGCGCGGCAAATTCGCGGGCTTTTTATGTCTGCTGCCGAAGAATTTTCAAAAAAGAAACCCGAGTACGCTCTGCAAATTAAAAGTTTGCTTAATATGATTATTGTTGCTCTTATTCGTGATTTCGGATATTTTGACGGTGCATTGCCGGAATCAAAGGATAAAAACCGCATTATCCGTAAGGCGACCGAATATATTGATATGCATTTTCAGGAAAATTTAACGCTTGAAACTTTAGCGGGGCTATCGGGACTTACGCCGAATTACTTTTCATCGCTTTTCAGTAAGGTAAGCGGTATAAAGCTTTGGGACTATATAAATTCCCGTCGGATCGAGGCAGCTATGCAGCTTTTGAAAAATGAAAGCAACCTTAATATAATTGAAATTGCGTCAAAGTGCGGATTTAATAACACGGCTAATTTTAATAAGGCGTTTAAAAAAACGGTCGGAATCACACCCGGAGAATACCGCTTAAACGATAACATTATAATATAAATGTTGAAAATATAAGCTTTGATAACTAAAATAACCGCCGTCTATAAAATGAAGTGAACCCCTTTTGTTAGACAAAGAAGTGATATGTACCCAGAATCCCGGACACATTAAAAACCAAGCGGAACATATAGATGCTATTCTGTATTTAACGGCTCTATCCCCAATTTTGTATAAACGCAGAAGTGCGGTAAAAACAGAAATAAATATTTTACCGGCGGCAGCGGTGAATCCGCTGTCGCCATATTAACAATATAGCACAGAAACGTCCGGTAAGTCAAGGGCGGCGAAGCCGTGCATTTACCCTTTACTTGCCGGACGTGATGTGCTGAACCGGCATACGGTCAGCATAGAAAACCGACAATTGCACGTGAATTTGACTCCAATCCTGCCGTCTGCCCGTCCACTTTTTTGTAATGTCTGTCATTGCCAAATACAGCATTTTGAAAAGACTGTCGCCGGTCGGGAACACAGATTTGGATTTTGTGACCTTTCTCAGCTGACGGTTAAAGCCTCCTATGGCATTTGCGGTATAAATCAGTTTTCGCAGTTCTGCCGGAAATTTGAAATAGGTGCTTAAATTTGCCCAATCGGACTGCCGGGACTGTGAAATCTTGGGATATTTTTTATCCAATTTGCCGGAGAAAAACTCTAATGCAGCAAGAGCGGAAGCTTCATCCGGTGCAGCGTATACCGCCTTTAGATCAGCCATAAGCGCTTTTAAATCTTTGTAGGAAACATACTTGCTTGAATTTTTCAGCTGATGAATGATACAATTCTGAATGTCGGTTTTCGGATATACGGCGGCAATGGCATCGGAAAAGCCGTTCAGGTTGTCTGTGCAGGCAATAAAAATATCCTCGACACCTCTGTTGCGAAGTCCGTTAAGTATTGAAAGCCAATACCTTGCGCTTTCATTCTCCCCGACATACATACCGAGAACATCTTTCTTGCCCTCCATATTTATGCCGATTGCTATGTATACGGCTTTCTTTACAATTCTGCCCTCACAGCGTACATTGTAATGGATTGCGTCCATAAAAACTACCGCATAAATGCTCTCAAGCGGTCTCTGCTGCCATTCCTTCACTACCGGAAGTATTTTATCCGTTATTCGGCTTACAAGACTGTCCGATACCTCTATTCCGTAAATATCCTCAATATGCGCCGAAATATCGTTGGTCGTCATACCTTTGGCGTACATTGAAATTATCTTTTCTTCAATATCCCAGCTTAGCGATGTTTCGTTTTTCCTGATTATCTGCGGTTCAAATTCGGCTTTCCTGTCTCGCGGAACGGCTATTTC